>NZ_VLJG01000008.1:0-84096 GCF_007829415.1 Aminobacter sp. J44
CGCCGACAGCGGGCAGAAGCGCGGCCGGCGCGCCATTGCTGGCGGAAGGCCGCGGGTGCGCAAGGCACTCTACATGGCAGCGCTTGGAGCCATCCGGGCAAACCAGCGCTTCAAGGACTTCTACAGTGCCATTGCCCGGCGCTCCGGCTCGAAGAAGGTCGCMATCATCGCCGTCGCCCGAAAGCTCGTCACCGTGCTCAACGCCATGCTCCGGGACGACAAAGCTTTCGCCTGACAAACACAGTTGCCATTCCTGAACGGCGACGCCCCACGTCAGCGCCGAAAGAGCGCACAACCCCATCGCAGGATTAATAGAAATGTTCAGGCATGGCCCCCCTGCTCGCGCCCGCTTCGCGGGCTTGGCGGGGATGACGAAGTGGGAAACGATGGCGCTCCAATGAGACCGCAGCTCACGCCACGGTCCGCGCCAGCCACAAGCCGAGAAACACGCCGGCGAGAGACAGCACCACGCTGCCGGCAAGATAGGCAAACGCCTCCAGCATTGCGCCGCGCTGGTAGAGGGTCGCGAAGTCGAGCGAGAAGGCGGAAAAGGTTGTGAAGCCGCCGAGGAGGCCGGTGGCGAGCAGCAGCCGCAGCTCGGGCGCACCGCCAAAACGCCGCGCAAGCACCTCGACGATCACCCCCATCAGGAAGCAGCCGACGAGATTGACGGTGAGCGTGCCCCAGGGAAAGCCTGGGCCGAACAGCCGAACCGTCCAGACATTGGTGAGGTGCCGCAGCACCGAACCCACCGCGCCGCCGACTGCCACCAGCAGGATCTGGTTCATCCCCGCCTCGCCTTACCGTTGGTGCCGCTCGCGGCGCAGCTTTGCCCACCAGTCGAGCCGCTTGCGGATCTCGCGCTCGAAGCCGCGATCCGGCGGATCGTAGAATTTCTGGCGGCCCAGCGCCTCGGGGAAATAATCCTGGCCGGAGAAGGCATCGGGCTCATCGTGATCGTAACGATAGCCGGAACCGTAGCCCTCTTCCTTCATCAGCTTGGTCGGCGCGTTGAGGATGTGCGCCGGCGGGCGCAGCGACCCGTGTTCCTTGGCCTTGCGCATCGCCGCCTTGAAGGCGACGTAGACGCCGTTCGACTTGGGAGCGGTGGCGAGATAGACGCAGGCATGCGCCAGCGCGAGCTCGCCTTCCGGCGAGCCGAGAAAGTCGTATGCATCCTTGGCGGCATTGGCGATCACGACCGCCTGCGGGTCGGCGAGGCCGATGTCCTCGACCGCCATCCGTACCAGCCGCCGGCCGATGAAGAGCGGGTCCTCGCCGGCGTCGAACATGCGCGCGAGGTAGTAGAGCGCTGCATCCGGATCAGAGCCGCGCACCGATTTGTGCAGCGCCGAGATCAGGTTGTAGTGGCCATCCTGGCCCTTGTCGTAGATCGGCGCGCGGCGCTGGACGACGCGCTGCAGCCCCTCCGCATCGAAGATTTCGCCGGGCCGCGCCGCTCGCCACACTTCTTCAGCCAAGGTCAGGGACGCGCGGCCATCGCCGTCGGCCATGCGCACGAGCACCGCACGCGCCTCATCGTTGAGCGGCAGATCCTTGCCTTCCAGCTTTTCCGCACGCTCCAGCAGCCGCTCGATGCTCTCAGGCTCCAGCGATCGGAAGGTCAGCACCCGCGCACGCGACAAGAGTGCCGCGTTCAGCTCGAACGACGGGTTTTCGGTCGTGGCACCGACGAGAATGACCGTACCGTCCTCCATGACCGGCAGGAAGGAATCCTGCTGCGCCCGATTGAAGCGATGGATCTCGTCGACGAACAGGAGCGTCTGGCGCCCGTTGGAGCGGCGCATGCGGGCCGTGTCAAAAACCTTCTTGAGGTCGGCAACGCCAGAAAAGATCGCGGAGATCTGCTCGAAGGCAAGCCCTGTCTCGCCGGCCAGGAGCCGGGCTACCGTCGTCTTGCCGGTCCCCGGAGGACCCCAAAAAATCATCGAACCGAGGGAGCCCGACCGGATCATGCGCGTGAGCGCGCCGTCCTCGCCGATCAGGTGCTCCTGGCCGACGACCTCGGCGAGGGCCGAAGGGCGAAGCCGGTCAGCCAGCGGCCTGCCCGGCTGGGCAGCCGGCTGCGGATCGGACGAGAAAAGGTCTGCCATGGTCAATAGCGCAGGATCTGGTTCAACAAGCGCCCGTCGCGCTCGATGGTGAATCGCCACCAGCGCGAGTTGGACATAGCGATCTCGCGCAGCTTCTCGGGCGTTGCAACCTTCTCGCCGTTGACCTCGCGGACAATATCTCGCGGTTGCAGGCCGAAACTGGCGGCAGGAGAGTTGCGCGTCACCTCGACGACGGCAACGCCATCGCCGCTCACCTGCCCGCGAATGCCGAGCCGCTGCGCCAGGCGTGGCGACAGCGCCGCCACCTTGGTGCCGGCAAACGGGCTGCGGCCCTCGATGATGATTTCCGCGCTCGATGCGCCTTCCGGCGCCCGCGCCAGCTCGATCTCGACCTTCCTTTCGCTGCCCTGGCTAAGCACCGTCAGTTCCGAGACACTGCCTATCGGCTGAGTGGCAAGGCGATAGCCCAGCGCATCCGGATGCTCGATCGCTGCACCGTTCATGGCAAGCACCACGTCGCCAGGACGCAAGCCTGCTTTCGCCGCTGGGCCGTCGGGTGCCACCAGTTGTACCAGCGCGCCGGTCGGCCGCGCCATGCCGAGCGCATCGGCGATCTGCGCCGTCACGTTCTCGAAGGTAGCGCCGACGAACGGTCGCTCGAAGAAGTCATTGCCCGCACGCGCTGCTTCAACAACCGCGCGTACGATGTTGGAAGGAATCGCGAATCCGATGCCGATAGACCCGCCGGTCTGGCTGTAGATCGCGGTATTGATCCCGATTACCTCTCCGCGCATCGAGACCAGCGCGCCGCCCGAATTTCCCGGATTGATTGCCGCATCGGTCTGGATAAAGAAGCCAAAATCGTTCACGCCGACATGGGTACGCGCGAGCGCCGAGACGATGCCACTGGTGGTGGTCTGGCCGACGCCGAACGGATTACCGATAGCGAGCACAAGGTCGCCGACCTCCAGCGCGTCGGAATCGCCAAGCGGCGCTACCGGAAAGGGCTCGGAGCCTTCGATCTTGAGCACGGCAAGATCGAGGGATTCGTCGCGCAGCAGGATCTCGCTGTTAAACTCGCGCCCGTCCGGCATCGCCACCTTCACCTCGTCCGCGTCTCGGATGACGTGATAGTTGGTGACGATGAAGCCGCTAGGATCAACGATGACGCCCGAGCCGAGTGACGACTTAACCCGCGGCGGCATCTGCCGGCGGCCAAAGAACTGCTCAAAGAATGGATCGTCCAGGAACGGCGAGCGCACCGCGACCTGCTGCGAGGCATAGACGTTCACCACCGCCGGCGACACCGCCCGCACCAGCGGCGCATAGGACAGCTGCACCTCCTCCTGGCCGAACGGCACCTTGCGGAGCGGCTTGTCGCCGGCTTCGCCGCTGCGAAGCAACTCGCTCAGTGCGTCGGCGAGGCCGCGGCTCTCCTGGGCGGCGAGGCTCGACGCCGTCCCGAGGGCAAGGGCCAGAGACAAAAAGGCAGGGACCAGAATGTTGCGGCGCATGGAGAATCCTCAGTTCGCTGAAGCGATCGCATTTTCGCAATCAATGTGTAAAATGAAAGGCCGCCGCGAGGCGCGCCGCATCCCTTCTGACAATTGGTCCCATAGGAACTCCTGTGCATTGCGCCAGCTGAGATGCAAAGCCGATTTACTCTACGGCAGTTTCGCGCTTTGATCCCCCAGAACATTGAAAATGCTAGGTGAGGGTTCAATGACGCTTGTGAAATCAGTCCTGGCCGCAACTGCACTCGCGCTGGTAACGACGACTTCCGTCTTTGCGCAACGAACGGACCTCGTGCTGGGCGTCGTCCTCGAGCCCCCTCACCTCGACCCGACCGCGGGCGCGGCCGCCGCGATCGACGAAATCGTCTATGCCAACGTCTTCGAGGGCCTGACCCGTATCGGCCCCTCGGGCGAGGTCCTGCCAGCCCTCGCGGAACGCTGGGACATTTCAGAGGACGGCAAGGTCTACACCTTCCACCTGCGACAGAACGTGAAATTCCATGACGGTACAACCTTCGACGCCGAGGACGCCAAGTTCTCGCTCGACCGCGCCCGCGCCGCCGACTCCACGAACGCCCAGAAGGGCCTGTTTGCGGCGATCGACACCGTCGAGGTTGTCGAGCCGCTGGTGCTGAAGGTCACGCTCAAGAACCCGCAGGGCTCGTTCCTCTACAACATGGGCTGGGGCGACGCCGTGATGGTTGCGCCCGAAAGCGCCGCGACGAACGCCGAAAAGCCGGTCGGCACCGGCCCGTTCAAATTCGAGAACTGGGCGCGCGGCGCTTCTATCACCATCGTCAAGAACCCGGATTACTGGGGTGAGCCGGTCGCGCTCGAAAAGGCCGAATTCCGCGTCATTCCTGACGCTGCAGCCGCTGTTCCGGCGCTGCTCTCCGGCGACGTGCAGGCGTTCCCGATGGCTCCCGTCGGCGAGGTGCTCGACCAGTTCAAGTCCGATCCGCGCTTCGAAGTCGTCGTCGGTGTCACTGAGGGCGAGACGATCCTGACCATGAACAACGGCAAGGAGCCGTTCAACAACCTCAAGGTCCGCCAGGCGATCTCGCACGCGATCAACCGTGACGAGGTCATCGTCGGCAACGGCATGGGTGGTCTCGGCACGCCGATCGGCTCGCACTTCTCGCCGGCCAACGCGGCTTATGTCGATCACACCGGCACCTATCCCTACGATCCGGAGAAGGCGAAGGCACTGCTGGCCGAGGCCGGCTACCCGGACGGCTTCACCGCGACGCTCAAGCTGCCGCCGCCGCCCTATGCGCGCGAGGGCGGCCAAGTTGTTGCCTCGCAACTGCGCCAGGTCGGCATCGACCTCGAGATCGTCCCGGTCGAGTGGGCGGACTGGCTGAGCACGGTGTTCAAGGAAAAGGACTACGACCTCACCATCATCTCGCACACCGAGCCGAACGACATCGATATCTATTCGCGCCCGGACTACTACATCGGTTACCAGAACCCCGAGTTCAACAAGGTGATCGAGGAGCTCGGGCTCACCGCCGACGAGGCCAAGCGTAACGAGCTCTACGCCAAGGCGCAGGAAATCCTCGCCAAGGATGCACCGGTCGGCTTCCTGTTCGAGCTGCCGAAGATCGGCGTCTGGGATGCGAACCTCGAAGGCATGTGGCACAACATGCCGGTGCAGGCGAACGACCTGACCAAGGTGAAGTGGAAACAGTAACGGTTCGCATTTGGGACGCTGCCGCTTCTTCCTGGCTCGCAACCTGACCTCTGCCCGCTCTCCGGGCAGATCGGGGCTTGCGGCACTCCGGAAAAAGCGGCACCCGGTACTGATGCGCGGACTCAGCAGCGAACACCGGTTCTTCCACGTAATGGGGCGGCCTGAAGCACGGAGGGGGATGCTTTCAGGCATGCCCGCTGGGCGTTCGTGAGCGCGTTTCTCGCCAGGCGCCTGCTGATCGGCCTCGTCACCGTCATCGTGGCGTCCATTGTCGTCTTCGCCGTGCTGGAAATCGTGCCGGGCGACCCCGCCCTGCTGATGCTCGGCATGAACGCGACGCCGGAGGCGCTTGCCACCCTGCGCAGCCAGATGGGCCTCGACCAGCCGATCCCGGTTCGCTACCTCAGCTGGATCGGCGGCATGCTGATGGGCGACTTCGGCCGCTCCTGGACCTATTCCTCACCGGTAATCGACCTCATCGTCGAGCGCGGCATCGTCTCTCTGCCGCTTGCGGTCATCTCGCTCATCCTCTCGACAGCCATTGCCATTCCGGTCGGCATCTTCGCCGCCTCGCGCCGCGGCCGCGCTGCTGACGCGATCTCGATGGGCGCGACGCAGGTCGGCGTCGCCATCCCGAACTTCTGGTTCGCGCTGCTTCTGGTGTACGTCTTCGCGGTCTGGCTGCGCCTCCTGCCCGCCGGCGGCTTTCCCGGCTGGGGCGCCGGCATCTGGCCGGCGTTCAAGGCGCTGATCATGCCGGCGATCGCGCTCGCCCTGCCGCAGGCGGCGATCCTCGCCCGTGTCACGCGCTCGGCCATGCTCGAGGTGCTGGGCGAAGACTACATCCGCACGGCACGCGCCAAGGGCATTCCGCGCCGAAAGGTGCTGTGGCGCCATGCCCTGCGCAACGCGATGATCCCGGTGCTCACGATACTAGGCCTGCAGTTTGCCTTCCTGCTGGCGGGCACAATCATCATCGAGAACGTGTTCTACCTGCCGGGCCTTGGCCGGCTCGTCTTCCAGGCAATCACCCAGCGCGACCTGATCGTCGTCGAGGGCGTGGTGATGCTGCTGGTCGCCAGCGTCGTGATCGTCAACCTTGTGGTCGACATCCTCTACGCGGTGGTGGACCCGAGACTGCGGGTGAAGGCATGAGCATCGGCGAGCCCGTCTTCCCGCGCACCCAGAGCGTCGTGCTGCAGGCCCTGAGCAACCGCTCCTTCGTGGTGGGATGCGTCATTACCGCCATCATCGCCCTGATGGCGCTCGTCTCGTTCTACTGGACGCCCTACGACATCACCAATCTCGTCGTTGCTGACAAGATGAAGCCGCCGTCATGGCAGCACTGGTTCGGCACCGACCATTTCGGCCGCGACATCCTGACGATGATCATGATCGGCTCGCGCAACTCGATCGCCGTTGCCCTGGTCGCCGTCGGCATCGGCATGTGCCTCGGCGTGCCGCTCGGCTGCTGGGCGGCGGCGCGCGGCGGCTGGATCGACGAGGCGGTGATGCGCTTCAACGACATCGTCTTCGCCTTCCCGGCCCTACTTTCCGCCGTGATGATCACCGCCATCTTCGGCCCCGGCGCCATCAACGCCATCATCGCCATCGGCATCTTCAACGTGCCGGTCTTCGCGCGTGTCGCCCGCGCCGGCGCGATGTCGATCTGGCCGCGCGAGTATGTGCTCGCGGCGCGTGCCTCCGGCAAGGGCAAGGCACAAATCACCATCGAGCACATCCTGCCGAACATCGCCGCCATCCTCCTGGTGCAGGGAACGATCCAGTTCGCGCTCGGCATTCTGGCCGAATCCGGCCTCTCCTATGTCGGCCTGGGCGCACAGCCGCCGATGCCTTCATGGGGCCGCATGCTGTTCGACTCGCAGACCCGCATGATGGTCGCGCCTTACCAGGCGTTGTTCCCAGGCCTTGCCATCGTCATCACGGTTCTTGGCCTCAACCTCCTCGGTGACGGCCTTCGCGACCTTCTCGATCCGCGACTGAGGCGCGAGCGATGAGCCTGCTCGAGATCGAGAACCTGCGCCTCGACATCGGCTCCTTGCCTATCCTCAAGGGAGTCAGCCTTTCGCTCGAACAGGGCGAGGTCATGGGCCTCGTTGGCGAGAGCGGTTCGGGCAAGTCGATGACGGCGCTGGCGGTGATGCAGCTCCTGCCGATCGCGATGCGAGCTTCCGGCCGCATCACCTTCGACGGCATCGATATTTTGGGAGCGCCGGAAGCAGCGATGAACCGCCTGCGCGGCAACGAGATCGGCATGGTTTTCCAGGAGCCGATGACCGCGCTCAACCCGGTCAAGACGATCGGCGAGCAGGTGGCCGAGGGCATTCGCTGGCACACCCGCGCCTCGCGCGCTGAGGCGGAAGAGCGCGCACGAAAAATGCTCGACCGTGTCGGGCTGCCGGAGTCGAAGTTCCCGTTGACCCGTTATCCGCACGAACTGTCGGGCGGCCAGCGTCAGCGCGTGGTCATCGCCATTGCCTGTGCGCTGGCGCCAAAGCTGCTGATCGCCGACGAACCCACGACTGCGCTCGACGTCGTGCTGCAGAAGCAGATCCTCGAACTGCTGCGCGACCTCGTCGACGAGCGGAAGATGGGCCTGCTGCTCATCTCGCACGACCTTGCCGTCGTCGCCGACATGTCCGACCGTGTCACCATCATGCGGCATGGCGAGGTGATGGAAGCCGGCGAAACCGCCCGCACCCTCACGCAGCAGGCACATCCCTATACGCGGCAGCTCGCGCTTGCCTCGATGCATGTGCCGGACCGGGGAAGAAAGGATGCGGCCATTGGCGGAGCAGCAACCACTGGCGCCGGATTGGTACCCCCACCCCTAACCCCTCCCCACAAGGGGGAGGGGAACGTTGGGGAAACGGCGAGCACGCACTCTTCAACGAAGTCTCCGTTGCGCGACGAAGAGCCGGCAAGCGCAGCAGAGGACGCACATGCGCGCCTTGAAGAGAAAGGAGACATCTCTTCAACGAATTCATCTGAACACACTGCTTCCTCCGCGACAGGCACGATAAGGGAAGGAGTTTCTTCCAAGTCCCCCTCCCCCTTGTGGGGAGGGGTTAGGGGTGGGGGTAACAACACTTCCTCCAGCGAAGGCGTTTCCGGCCAGGCCGTTTCTGCCGGCCAAGGCGTCTCCACCGCATCCCGCCCCCTCCTTTCAGTCCGCAATGTCGTCCGCGACTATCCGAACCGCCGCACATCGCTGTTCAGGGTTCCCGACGTCTTCCGCGCGGTCGATGACGTGTCGTTCCAGATCGCTGGGGGGCAGTCGGTGGCGCTGGTAGGCAGGTCGGGCTGCGGGAAGTCGACGCTGGCGCGCATGATCCTCGCCCTCGACCGCCCGACGTCCGGCTCGATCAACGTCGACGGGCACGAGGTCAGCGCCTTGCCCGAGGCCCAGCTAAAGCCCGCGCGGCGCAGCATGCAGGTCGTCTTCCAGGACCCGTACGGCTCGTTCAACCCGCGCCACAAGGTCGAGCGGCTGGTGGCTGAGCCGTTGCATCTGCTCGATGAGGCGCCCTCGCCCGCCGAACGCCGCGAGCTGGTCGCTGATGCGCTCGACAAGGTCGGCCTGAAGCCGTCCGACATGGGAAAATACCCGCACGAGTTTTCCGGCGGCCAGCGCCAGCGCATCTCGATCGCCCGCGCCATCATCACCCGTCCGAAGCTGATCGTTGCAGACGAGCCGGTCTCGGCACTGGACGTGTCGATCCGCGCGCAGGTACTGGACCTTTTCGCCGACCTCAACGCGCGGCTCGGCGTCGCCTACCTCTTCATCACCCACGACCTCACGGTCGCCCGCGCAATCACCGACGAGGTGATGGTGATGCAGGAAGGCCGCATCGTCGAGACCGGCAGGACCGACGAAGTCCTTGACCACCCTCAGTCGGATGCCGCAAAGGCTCTGGTGGAAGCAGCGCCCGATCTCCAGCGAGCGCTTGAACGGCGTCTCGCCAGACTGGGCTGAACCTGAATGCTCGTTGACCTTGCACCTCACATCGTCGCGCTCCTCATCGGCGTGGCGTTCCTTGCCGGTTTCATCGACTCGATCGCCGGTGGCGGCGGGCTGATTACGGTGCCGGCCATGTTGCTCGCCGGTTTCCCGCCGGTTGATGCGCTCGGAACCAACAAGCTGCAGGGCCTGTTCGGCTCCGGCTCGGCAACCATCGCCTACGCCTCCAAGGGACACGTCGACCTGCGCAAGCAGCTACCGGCTGCGCTGATCTCGTTCGTCGGCGCGGTGCTGGGCGCGGGCCTTGCGACCATCCTGCCGGGCGAGTGGCTGCGGATGATCCTGCCGCCGCTGCTCATCGCGATCGCGCTCTACTTCGCCTTCAAGCCGAACATGGACGATGTGGATCGCGCCCAGCGCATCACGCCAGCCATGTTCGCGCTGGTTGTCGTGCCCCTTATCGGCTTCTACGACGGCGTGTTCGGCCCCGGCACTGGTTCGTTCTTCATGCTCGCCTTCGTGGCACTGGCCGGTTACGGCGTACTGAAGGCCACCGCCCACACCAAGCTCCTGAACTTCTCCTCGAACCTCGGCGGCTTTGCATTGTTCGCCGCGGTGGGCGTCGTTCACTGGCAGATCGGGCTGGTGATGGGCATCTCGCAATTCATCGGCGCCCGCGTCGGCGCGGGACTCGCGATGAAGAGTGGCGCGAAGCTCATCAAGCCGCTGCTGGTCATCACCTGCGTTGCGTTGGCGATCCGGCTGCTGATTGCTTGAGGCTTCGCGCGCGCGACGCTTTCGACTATTCTCGGTCAGGACTTGCCTCTCTCGGGCAGCAACAACTGGGAGACTGTCATGACCTATTCGCCGCATGAGGCGCCTCGGATCTACCCGACCTTCCGCTTCCGCAACGCGACCGCGATGTTGGAATGGCTGACGCAGACGATTGGTTTCCAGGTCCTCACCCGCTACGACAATGACGACGGTACAGTTGCCCACGCGGAACTTGCACTGGGCTCATCGATCATCATGTGCGGCGAGGTCCGTGACGATGCCTTCGGTGCCCTCGTTGGCGCCCCCGGCGAACAGGGCGGCAAGGCGCTCTACATTGCCGTCGAGGACGTCGACACGCTGTTTGCCCGAGTCAGCGCTTCCGGCGTGAAGATCGAGGAACGACTCACCGACCGCAGCTATGGCAGCCGCGAGTTCATCTGCCGCGATCCGGAAGGCAACGTCTGGTGCTTTGGCACCTACTGGCCGAAGGCAGCTGATGCGCAAATTTGAACGCGCCCAGCATCTCGCCATCGCATCTGCGCACAACCCCTTTGCGGGCCGGCCGTGTTGCGCCCGACCGTCAATGGAATAGATTGGCAGCAAGGTCACAAGCATTCAGTCCATAGGGAGGACGCCATGGACGCGGCCAATCCTGCTACCACCCAATTCGAGCTCAACGAAGACCAGCGCGCGATCCAGGAGATGACGCGCGACTTTGCAGCCGATCGGGTGGCTCCGTTCGCGCTCGAATGGGACCACAACCGCTACTTCCCGTCCGACGTCATTCGGGAGACCGGAGCGCTCGGCTTCGGCGGCATCTACATTCGCGAGGATGTCGGCGGCTCTGGCCTCGGCCGGCTGGACGCGGTGCTAATCTTCGAGGCGCTCGCCGCCGCCTGTCCCGGCTTCTCGTCGATGATCTCGATCCACAACATGGCTGCCTGGATGATCGACACCTTCGGCTCGGAGGAGCAGCGCCAGCGCTTCCTGCCGAAGATGACGTCGTTCGAATGGATGGCGAGTTACTGCCTGACCGAACCCGGGGCGGGCTCGGATGCCGCCGCGCTGCGCACCCGGGCGGTCCGTGACGGCGACCACTACGTGCTCAATGGGACGAAGCAGTTCATCTCCGGCGCCGGCGAGTCCGACGTCTACGTCGTCATGGCGCGCACGGGCGAGGATGGCCCCAAGGGTGTTTCCACCTTCATCATCCCGAAGGACGCACCGGGCCTGTCGTTCGGCCCGTCCGAGAAGAAGATGGGCTGGCACATGCAGCCAACCCGGCAAGTAATCTTCCAGGACTGCCGGGTGCCGGCAGAGAACCTGCTCATGGGGGAAGGCGCGGGCTTCCGCATTGCCATGGCCGGCCTTGACGGAGGCCGCCTCAATATTGCCGCCTGTTCGCTCGGCGGTGCGCAGGCCGCATTCGAGAATGCGCTTGCCTATTCCGGCGAACGCAACGCCTTCGGCAAGCCGATCAACCAGTTCCAGGCGCTGCAGTTCAAGCTGGCCGACATGGAGACGGACCTGCAGGCCTCGCGCATGATGCTCTACACGGCGGCATCAAAGCTCGACCGCAAGACGCCGGACGCCGGCAAGTGGTCGGCAATGGCCAAGCGCTTTGTCACCGACACCTGCTTCAACGTCGCCAACGAGGCGCTGCAATTGCACGGCGGCTACGGTTATCTGCACGAATACGGCATCGAGAAGCTGGTGCGCGACCTGCGCGTCCACCAGATCCTCGAAGGCACCAACGAGATCATGCGCGTCATCATCGCGAGGTACTTAGTGGGTAGGTGATTAGGGGCTTAGGGACTTAGGGACTTAGGGGTCCAAGGCGAGCACACTCCCCTCCCCCCCTTATTCACCTACTCCCCTACCATTCAGGGAGGAAACACATGAGCACCATTGCATTCATCGGCCTCGGCAACATGGGCAATCCGATGGCCGCGAACCTGGTCAAGGCAGGCTACACGGTTCGCGGATTCGACCTGGTGGACGCCAACCTGAAAACAGCGGAGGGTAACGGCCTGAAGATCGCGCCTAGCGCGGCCGATGCGGTTGCTGGCGCCGACACCGTCATCACCATGCTGCCGGCCGGCAAGCATGTCCTTTCCGTCTATGGCGACATTGTCCCCGCGGCCGCAAAGGGCACACTGTTCATCGATTCCTCCACCATCGATGTCGACTCCGCGCGCAAGGCGCACGCGATCGCGCGGGAGGCCGGCATGCTGTCGATCGACGCACCAGTGTCCGGCGGTGTCGGCGGCGCGGCAGCAGGCACCCTCACCTTCATGGCCGGCGGATCGCAGGAAGCCTTTGCGAAGGCCGAACCAGTCTTGAAGCCGATGGCCGGCAAGATCGTCCACTGCGGTGATGCCGGCGCCGGCCAGGCGGCAAAGATCTGCAACAACATGCTGCTCGGCATCTCGATGATCGGCGTCGGGGAAGCCTTTGTACTCGCCGAAAAACTCGGCCTTTCGCACCAGGCACTTTTTGACGTCGCATCCACTTCGTCCGGCCAGTGCTGGTCGCTGACGACCTATTGCCCGGTCCCTGGCCCGGTTCCTTCCTCTCCCGCCAACCGCGACTACAAGCCGGGCTTCGCCACCGACCTGATGCTAAAGGACCTGCGCCTGTCGCAGGAAGCAGCACAGAGCTCTGGCGCTGCAACCCCTCTCGGCGCCGCGGCGGCGCAGCTTTATGCGCTCTACGAGGCGGCTGGCGGCGGCGGCGAAGACTTTTCAGCCATCATCCGCTTCCTCAGGGGCGAGCATCCCGCCAGCTAATCACAACCTGTGCGTTTATTCAGCATTCACTGAACAATTTCAGGCTGTGACGGACGTTATACCCTGCCCTCAGAGGGTGATTTTTCGCACTTCGAGGCGGAAAAATCGCGAATTTAGATTTGCTTAAGTTCTTGATAACCCGACGGTAACGATGTCCCACTAAAACGGTGGGTGAGCGGCAAACGCAGCCGCCGAACTCCGGATCAGGTATTGCGTACCGGGGTGTACAGTTTCGCTAGAGTTTTGCGTAAGCGAAGCGCCATGCGTATCTTTGGCAAGACCGCGTCCCTCCCCCGCCGGGAGGACGCGGTTCTGCTGCTTTCTGAGATATGCGGGCGCTCGCTTGCAGCGTCTTCCTGAACGAATCTGAAGCTCCCGCCTCCTGCCGCACGCATGAAAAAGGGCGAAGCTTCGCTCCGCCCCTCCAAATTCGCCTCAATTACTTGCGCAGGTCGCGTTCCGCGAGATCCAGCGCCTTGAGGATCTGCTCCACCGCAAGGTCGATCGTCTCCTTCGTCCAGATCAGCGGCGGCGACATGATCATGGTATCGCCTGTTGCACGCAGCATCATGCCGTTGGCAATCGCGTGGTCACGGACGACAACAGCCGCGCTGCCCTCATCCGGGAAGCGCTCGCGCGTCTCCTTGTCCTTCACGATTTCAATGGCACCCATCAGGCCGAACGAGCGCACCTCGCCGACGATGCCATGGCCGGCGATGCGCTCCTTGAGCGCCTGGTTGAAGTACGGGCCGGTTTCGTTGCGGACGCGCTCGATCAGCCCTTCCTTCTCGATGATATCGAGGTTGGCGAGCGCCACGGCGCAGGCAACCGGATGCCCCGAATAGGTGTAGCCGTGGTAGAATTCGCCGCCCTTCTCGACCAGCGTCGAAGAAATACGGTCGCCGACCAGCAGCGCCGACAGCGGCTGGTAGCCGGAGGTCAGCGCCTTAGCGGTGGTGATGGTGTCGGGCTCTACGCCCATCGCCTGCGCCGCGAACCACTCGCCGGTTCGGCCATAGCCGGTGATCACCTCGTCCAGCATCAGCAGCACATCGTACTTGCGGCAGATGCGCTGGACTTCCGGCCAGTAGCTCGCTGGCGGGATTTTCACGCCGCCCGCACCCATGATCGGCTCGCCGATGAACGCGGCCACGTTTTCCGGGCCATGTTCGAGGATCGCATCCTCGATCGCCTTTGCCGCGCGGACGCCGAAGTCATGCTCGCTCTCGCCAGGCTGCGCCAACTCGAACGAATACGGCATCATCACATGGACGATATTCGGCACCGCGCCGCCGAGCTGTGAATGCATCGCCGACATCCCACCCAGCGACGTGCCGGCAACGGTGGAGCCGTGGTAGGCGTTGTGGCGCGAGATCACGATGTTCTTCTGCGGCTTGCCCTCAAGCGCCCAATAGTGGCGCACGAGACGCAGCGCGGTGTCGTTCGCTTCCGAACCCGACGAGCCGTAGAAGACCTGGTTGATGTGCGGCGGCGCGATCTCGGCGAGCTTCTTCGACAAAAGCACTGGCGTCGGCGTCGTGCAGCGGAAGAAGGAGTTGTAATAAGGCAGCTCTTTCATCTGCTTGTAGGCGGCGTCGGCGAGCTCGTGGCGGCCATAGCCGATGTTCACGCACCAAAGGCCGGCCATGCCGTCGAGGATCTCGTTGCCTTCCGAATCGTAGATGTACGGTCCTTCAGCGCGCGTGATCATGCGGCTGCCGGCACCACGCAGGTCCTTGTGGTCGGTAAACGGATGGAGGTGGTGCGCAGCATCGATCTCCTGAAGCTGCTTCAGGGAAAAATTCTGGTAAGACATGTAGTTAGCTTCTCCGATTGAATCATCTCGGCAAGTTCTGCCGGGTGAGGGTCAGTCGGAAAGCGGCGGCGAATAGCCGATCCGAGCGCAGAGGATCAGCAACTCGGAATGCCGGGTGCGCGTGGAAGGTGTTACGGCGATACGGTCCGCCATGATATGCTGCAGTCTGATCGTCATGTCTCGCAGCATAGACCGCGCTCAAGCCTTTCAACAAGTGTCCGTGAACGGCGGAACATGAAGAATAAGCGGGCGTTCCTCTGCCGGCCGACCAACATCCTCGGCCCTGCTCACGGGAGGAGCACCACCATGAAGATCGCTGTGACTGCACTTGCGACCCTGTTTCTGGGCGTCGCTGCTGCCTATGCCGAAGAACCCGCGAAGGTTCAGACGATCGGCGACAAGAAGGTCTACACCGACCAGAACGGCATGACGCTTTACACCTTCGACAAGGACGAAGCCGGCAAGTCGAACTGTGATGCCGGATGCCTGGCTAAATGGCCGGCATTCAAGGCAGAGGAAGGCGCGACGGCAGAGGGCGACTGGTCGGTGGTCGACGCAACCGACGGCACCAAGATGTGGGCCTACAAGGGCAAGCCGCTCTACACGTGGGTCGATGACAAACAGCCCGGCGACATGTCCGGCGACGGTGTCGGCGGCGTCTGGCACATCGCAGTCGCGGAATAGCCTTTTTGAACCACCGACTAGAAGATGCGGCGCTTCTGCGCCGCATCCTGATTCACGGCTGGTTATATCACCGGCTCGAATCCCCGCGGCCGGATGAAGGACAGCTGACGGCCCTTGTTGATCGCGATCATCGTGACGATCTGGGCCAGCTCTTCATCGGTATGTTCACAGTCAGGCATGTGCTCTCGGATGTCCGAAACCACGTTCGGGACTGAAATCAGGGCCGCCTTGCTGTCCGCGATGATCTGCTCCGCAAACGCTGCGACTGAAACCCGCTTCACTTCAATCCTCCTGCATATTTCGCGCCGCCAAACTCGCCAGCGGAACGTTGGTTCCGCTCTAAGTGCAAGATTTTGAAGTTTTTTCTCCGCAGAAGAGGTTGTGGCACCTTCGCGAATGTCAAGTGATTTCGTCCCGCATTTTTTGCGCTATCGGCGGCGCCCCTGCACGAGGAAAATGCAAGTGGCCACGCACTTCCGAATTGACGACATAAAGATTTCTTTATATCGTTATCCTAATATCGAAATGCACGGAGGCGGCCATGCCTAACCCCATCCATGAACTCCTCGCCCAAAAGGGCGTACTCCTCGCCGACGGCGCCACGGGGACGAACCTGTTCGCGATGGGTCTCAATTCGGGCGAAGCGCCGGAACTGTGGAATGAGACCGCGCCGGAGAAGATCGTGGCCCTGCATCAGGGCTTCATCGATGCGGGCGCGGACATCATCCTCACCAACTCGTTCGGCGGCACCCGCCACCGCCTCAAGCTGCACAACGCGCAGGATCGCGTCTTCGAACTCAACAGGAAGGCTGCTGAAATCGCCCGTTCGGTTGCCGATCGTGCCGGCCGAAAGGTTATCGTCGCGGGCTCCGTTGGTCCGACCGGCGAACTGCTGGAACCGCTCGGCGCCCTCACCCATGACGCCGCAGTCGATGCCTTTGCCGAGCAGATGGAAGGCCTGAAGGCTGGCGGTGCGGAGGTAGCGTGGATTGAGACCATGTCCGCGCCCGGCGAAATTCGCGCCGCGGCGGAAGCTGCCGCCCGCGTTGGCTTGCCCTATGTCTACACCGGCTCATTTGACACTGCTGGCCGCACCATGATGGGCCTTGCCCCGCGCGACATCCATTCGGTGGTGGACGGCCTGCCCGAGCAGCCGGTGGCAGTCGGTGCGAATTGCGGCGTAGGTGCTTCCGACATTCTTGCCTCGCTGATGGACATGAGCGCGGCCAAGCCCGACGCGATCATCGTCGTCAAGGGCAATTGCGGCATCCCCGAGTTCCAGGGCACAGAAATAGTCTATTCGGGCACGCCCGAACTGATGGCGAAGTATGCCTGCATGGCGTTCGACGCCGGTGCGTCGATCATCGGCGGCTGCTGCGGCACATCGTGCGAGCACCTGCGTGCAATGCGCGAGGCGCTGGACCACTATGTCCGCGGCGCCGAACGCCCGGACGTCAGCGAGATCGTCACTTATATTGGGCCGCTGCGGAACAAGCAGGCGTTCGAGAGCGGCGCCGGTGAAGGCGAAGGCCGGCGCGAACGGCGCAGGGCACGTCCTGCGTGAAACGGTGAAGGAAGCGAACTGACGCGAACCCCACGGCTGCGCCCTTAGCCCCCCGACCCAGCAGCCGGTTTGCCCCCCCTCGCTCCTTCACTTTGGCAGGCGGTGCCGAGGCTTCTGGCCTCGCACCGCCTGTTTCATTTGCACACCTTCAGGATGCTGGCACATCGCCCCAAGCCTTGGAGCTGGCGGCGATTGAAAAACCTTGCCGCGCTTAACGATTACTCAACCAAGATCACTAACCTGACAGCAGTTTCCGTATGGAACACTGCCGATGGCCGCGTCAGCTTCACCCTGCGCGCATATGCAGAGCTTCAAAGGGGGCGCTTTGGACACAACGACGCTTTTCCTCGCCAACATCGTCATCCTGCTTGTCATGGCGATCGCCAAAGGCGTGGCGGCACATGGCCGCCGCGACGAGGAGTGGTGGCGTTCCTGGGCAATCGCGAATGTCGTGATCGCGTTGTCGCTGGCGCTCTACACGGTCGACCAGATGCTGCCGCCCCTCGCGATGACCCTGATGCCCGACATCTTCCTCATTATCGGCTTCGGCCTGCGGTGGAAGGCGGCGCGGCAATTCTCCGGTCGCACGACCCCCTGGTTCGTCACCTGGGGTGGCGTCATTTTTTATCTCCTTGCTGCGGGTCCATTTGTCCTGTCGGCAAATGGCGTCGTCCTTGGCGTCGCGAACATCGCGCTGACCGCGCAGACCGCGCTGATCGCCTACGAATTTTGGCGCGATCGCCACGACGGTTTTCCGTCCCGCTACTGGCTGATCCTCGCCTATGTCGCGATGGGATTGTCGTTTGGCTATCGCATCTTCGTCGGCCTGCTCGACGACGGTACCATGCCAGCCTACATCCCGCAGGACACCGCCCTCGCCGTCCACCTTGCCATTGCGTTGTTTCACACGGTTGCCGGCGGCGCCTTCGCTCTCTCGCTCGCCTATGAACGAGGCAGTGCGGCCCTGCGGTTCGCGGCGATGCACGATTCGCTGACCCAGCTCCTCAACCGCAACGCCTTCGAAATGCGCCTGCGCTCTTATCTTGCCGAACAGAAGCCGTTCGCGCTGGCGCTGATCGACATCGACCGGTTCAAGACCATTAACGACCGTTTCGGTCACGGAGCCGGAGACGCAGCGATCCGTACCTGTGCGCAGATCTGCCGTGAGATGGTCGGCGACCGCGGCACGGTCGCGCGCATCGGTGGCGAGGAATTCACGATCATCTTCGACGCCATCGATCCGGAGGAAGCCGCGGCCTTCATCGAAACGATTCGCGAGCGCGTCGCTCAGTCGCCGGTGGTGTCGGGTAGCGCCACCTTTGGCATGACGATCAGCGGCGGTGTTTGCCACATAGATCAGGCGCCGTCCGACTTCGAAGAGCTGATGCGGCTGGTCGATAAGGGCCTCTACGAGTCCAAGAAGAACGGCCGCAACCGCATCACCATCAAGCAGGCAGCTTAAAGCCCGGCAAACGCCTTGTGGTGGAATGCCTGGACTTCATCCGGATAGCGCCATTCCGTGCCAACCGGGCACGCATTGCGCGCGATGCAGCGCGTGCGGCATTCGCCAGCGTTCGGCCCGCGCACATGCCCGAGGCACGCGGCGTAGTTGTAGGCGCCGCCGTCGAAGGCGTGAGCCGGACAGGCGTTTATACAGAATTTTCCGACACATGCGCCGCAGGCATGAATCGGTTCCTCAACTTCCTGAATCGGAATCTCAACATCGAACAGGATCGCGCCTCGATAGGCGTGCCAGAGGCCGAGACGCGGGTCGATCAGCGGCCCGACCGGTGACGGGTGCAGCTTCTGCGCGCGTTTCGCCCATTGCTGAAATGGTGGGTATGGACGGTCGTTTGGCATGACGACACGGCCGCCAAATCGCTCCGCCACTGCGCAAATGACCTGACGCGACCACGTATCAAGCGGATTAGAGATGCCGGCAGGCTGGGCCTGCCGCCATTGTTCGAAATGGGTCCAGTAGCGGGCCCCCTCATTACCGACGAGCACCACGGCCCGGGCGGTTCCCCACTCGCCAACGGCGAGCGGGGCGATGCCGCGGACGCTGAGCCCGGAAGGCGCCAGCGCCCGCGTGATTTCCAAAGGCTGGGAAGGCACTCAGCGCCTCCCCTTGTTCGTCGGATCCTGAAAAGCGCTGCGCCAGACTTCCTTGTGGATTATGTTGGCCACTTTAGCCCGGCCTGAATCGGGCTCCTTTCAGGTGAAGGCGTCGGGCATCGACTCCTTGCGCCGGGCGACGTAGTCGCGCAGGCCTTCGGCGATACCCGGATCGAGATACGGCGCCTCGTAGTTCTCGAGCCAGCGGCGTGCGAGCTCGTTGGCGCGCTGCGCTGCGGTCTTCTCGCCTTCGGCCAGCCACTGCTCGTACGAATTGTTGTCCGCGATCGTCGAGCGGTAGAAGGCGGTCTGGAAGTTCGCTTGCGTGTGCGAGCAACCAAGATAGTGGCTGCCAGGGCCCACTTCGCGGATCGCGTCGAGCGCCTGGCCGTTCTCGGACAGGTCCACGCCCTGCGCCAGCTTCTGCATCATGCCGAGCTGGTCGACGTCCATCATGAACTTCTCGTAGCAGGAGGCGAGACCGCCCTCGAGCCAGCCAGCCGCGTGCAGCACGAAGTTGGTGCCGGCGAGCAGGGTCGAGTTCAGCGTGTTGGCGCTCTCGTAAGCTGCCTGCGCGTCCGGGATCTTGGATGCGCAGAGCGAACCGCCGGTGCGGAACGGCAGGCCGAGGCGGCGCGCCAGCTGGGCAGCGCCGTAGGAGACCAGCGTCGGCTCCGGCGTACCGAAGGTCGGCGCGCCCGACTGCATCGAAATCGACGATGCAAAGGTGCCGAACACCACCGGCGCGCCCGGACGGATCAGCTGCGTGAAGGCGGCGCCAGCCAGCACTTCGGCCAGAACCTGCGTCAGCGTGCCGGCAACCGTCACCGGGCTCATGGCGCCCGAGAGGATGAACGGCGTGACGATGCAGGCCTGATTGTGGCGGGCATAGACCTTCAGCGCGCCCAGCATGGTCTCGTCGAAGACCATCGGCGAGTTGGCGTTGATGAGGTTGATGACCACGGTGTTCTGCTCGACGAACTCGTCGCCGAACAGGATCTTCGCCATCGCGATCGTGTCCTCGGCACGCTCAGGCGCGGTGACCGAGCCCATGAACGGCTTGTCCGACAGCGTCATGTGCGCCAGCACCATGTCGAGATGGCGCTTGTTGACCGGAACATCGACCGGCTCGCAGACGGTGCCGCCCGAATGATGGATCGACGGCGCCATGTAGGAGAGCTTCACGAAGTTGCGGAAGTCCTCGATCGTCGCGTAGCGGCGGTTGCCGTCGAGGTCGCGTACAAACGGAGGACCGTAGACCGGCGCGAAGACGGTCGCATTGCCGCCGATCTGCACCGAGCGCTGCGGATTGCGCGCATGCTGGGTGAACACCGACGGCGCGGTCTTCAGCAGCGACCGCGGCAGACCCTTGGGGAAATGCACCCGCTCGCCGCGAACGTCAGCGCCTGCCTGCTTCCACAGCTCCAGGGCTTCCGGATCGTCGCGGAACTCGATGCCAACTTCTTCCAGCACCGTGTCGGCATTCGCCTCTATCAGTGCCAGCCCCTCCTCGTTGAGGACTTCGTAGAGCGGAATCTCGCGCTTGATGTACGTCAGCTGCGTACCCGCGCTGCCGCTGGTACGCGCCGCGCGCCGCGCAGCCGCACCGCCGCGAGCCCTGCGCCCGCCGGTGTCCTGCTCTACAGTCGTATTGTCTTCCATGCCCGATTCCCTGATTCAACACGGCTTCGGTCGAATCGTAGCCAAGCGGCACGGGATAAGCGGCCAGCCAGCGCCAGAGCCTGTCGCAATTTCGACAACCGCGAAAACTATCGTATCACTGAAATCGCAATCGGTCGCTTTCCACTTGCGCGACGTCGCAAATCAGATAAGCAAACGGCGTCGGGGAACATAAGAATTGGCCGCAATAGCCGCCGCGCCGCGATGCGGGCCATGTCTTCAGGAGCTTGGGAATGTCCGACGACGAAATCATCCTGTCCGAACTCTCCGACGATGAACTCGTGCAGCAGATGCACGACGACCTCTATGATGGTCTGAAGGAAGAGATCGAGGAAGGAACGCGCATCCTTCTGGAGCGCGGCTGGGCACCTTACGACGTACTGACACAGGCGCTCGTCGAGGGCATGCGCATCGTGGGCGAGGACTTCCGCGACGGCATCCTGTTTGTGCCGGAAGTGTTGCTCTCGGCGAACGCGATGAAGGCCGGCATGGCCATCCTGCGCCCGCTGCTCGCCGCCACCGATGCCCCGAAGCAGGGCAAGCTCGTCATCGGCACGGTGAAGGGCGACATCCACGACATCGGCAAGAACCTCGTCGGCATGATGATGGAAGGCGCCGGTTTCGACGTGATTGACCTCGGCATCAACAACCCGGTCGAGAACTACCTGGCGGCGATCGAAGAGCACAAGCCGGACATCGTCGGCATGTCGGCGCTGCTCACCACCACCATGCCCTACATGAAGGTGGTCATCGACACGCTGAAGGAAAAGGGTATTCGCGACGACTACGTCGTCCTGGTCGGCGGTGCGCCGCTGAACGAGGAATTCGCGAAGGCCGTTGGCGCTGACGCATACTGCCGCGACGCTGCTGTCGCAGTCGAGACGGCCAAGGATTTCATGAAGCGCCGTCACAACGTTCGCGCGGCCTGAGAGCCGCGCAGAACGCTGTTGCATTAAAGTCAGTAGCTGGCCGAACGCTCGACGGAACGGCCAGCCTGCTGCGTAGCATCGACAGCATTGGCCGTGTCCGCCCCCATGCCGCGGATCGTGTTTGCGCAGCCGGCAGCGAAACCAGCGACGAGGACAAGTGCTGCGACCTTGGAAATGACCTTCGGGTTCATCATCTTTCTCCGTATCGGGATAGAGCGCGGGGTGCGCGGGATCAGTGACGCCAATGCAACGCACGGCCCCAGAAAAGGTTCTCATCATCGCGTGCGGGATGCTCGCGCGTGAGATCCTTGCGGTGAAAGCGGCGAATGGCCTCGACCATCTTGAGCTGACTTGCCTGCCCGCCGAGTATCACTTCCGTCCTAATCAAATCGCGCCCGGTATCGACGCGGCGATCAGCAAGGCCAAGGCCGAAGGCTGGAAGAACATCCTGGTTGGCTATGCCGATTGCGGCACCGGCGGCATGCTGGACGCAGTTTGCGAGAAGCACGGCGTGCAGCGCCTCGCCGGCCCGCATTGCTTCGCCTTCTACCAGGGTATTGAGGCCTTCGCGCAGGTTGCGGACAGCGACATCACCGCCTTCTACTTTACCGACTTCCTCTGCCGGCAGTTCGAATCGTTCTTCATCAAGCCGCTGGGTCTCGACCAGCATCCCGAACTCGCCCGCGACTTCTTCGGCAACTACGAAAAGCTGGTCTACCTGGCGCAGACGGACGATCCGGCGCTGGAAAAGGTGGCGCAGGACGCCGCAGCAATGCTCGGCCTTGCCTATGAAAAGCGCTTCACCGGCTATGGCGACCTCCCCCGCGCGCTGGTATCGGCAGCCACGCCTGCGACACGTCCGTGAGTGTTTGTTAGCGCGTCGTTTTTCAACCTGCCCGCGTCGTCGCGCAACAAGCGTCCGCAACGCGGCGCGGCAATTCTCTCTCCACTCAGGAACGGAACCATCATGGCTGACCTTGTCATCGTCTACTGGCGCGATATCCCGGCGCAGGTGATCGTCCGGAAGGGCCGGCAGAACGCCAAGCGCGAACTGCCGCTGCGCTTCACCGAAGCGATCGACATGTGCGCGATGCGCACCGGCGCGAGCGAAACCGACGACTACCTTGCCGAATGGCGCAAATCCGACCCCGTGCCGGTGAGCGACGATCTTGAGGCTGAAGCCGATAAGGCCGCGGCCGATCTCGACGCCGCCTATGACCGCGAGCGGCTGGTTGCGCTGGTAAAGGCTGGCGGCCGGGAAACGGCTTAAAACGTCACCGCCTTGTTGACCAATGCCAATAACGATATAAACAAACCTTTATATCATTCAGGAGAGAGACCTCTATGACCCGCACCATCGTCGCCTCCGCGACCCGGGAAGTCGTCATCGGCTTTGACCAGCCGTTCTGCGTCATCGGTGAGCGCATCAATCCGACCGGCCGCAAGAAGCTCGCCGCCGAGATGGTAGCGGGCAACTTCGATACCGTGCGCAAGGACGCGATCGAGCAGGTCGCTGCTGGCGCCACCATGCTCGACGTCAATGCGGGCGTTACCGCCGTCGACCCTAATGCGACCGAGCCAGCCCTGCTCGTTCAGACGCTGCAGATCGTTCAGGACCTCGTGGACGTTCCGCTGTCGATCGACTCCTCGGTCACGGCCGCCATCGAGGCCGCTCTCAAGGTCGCCAAGGGCCGTCCGCTGATCAACTCGGTCACCGGCGAGGAAGAGAAGCTCGAGGCGATCCTGCCGCTCTGCAAGAAGTATGACGTTCCGGTCGTCGCGATCTCGAACGACGAGACCGGCATCTCGCCTGATCCGGACGTTCGCTTCGCCGTCGCAAAGAAGATCGTCGAGCGCGCCGCCGACTACGGCATCAAGTCCCATGACATCGTCGTTGACCCGCTCGTCATGCCGATCGGTGCGATGGGCACCGCCGGCCTCCAGGTGTTCGCGCTACTGCGCCGCCTGCGCGAGGAGCTCAAGGTCAACACGACCTGTGGCCTTTCCAACATCTCGTTCGGCCTGCCCCACCGCCACGGCATCAACGCCGCCTTCATCCCGATGGTGATCGGCGCGGGCATGACCTCCGCGATCATGAACCCCTGCCGTCCGCAGGAGATGGAAATGGTCCGCGGCGCGAACGTGCTCAACGGCACCGATCGCGACTGCATGACCTGGATCAAGACCTACAAGGACTACAAGCCGGGCGAGCACGCTGCCCCTGCCCCGGTACAGGTGAATGCCCCGGGCGAAGCCGGTGGTGGCCGTCGCCGTGGCGGCCGCGAAGCACGCAGGGCCGCCCTCTCCAACTAAGTCAGAAGTGAAATGAAGCCGCCTGTATCTGCCGCCGACCCTCTCGTTCTTTTCATGCCATCCGGCAAGCGGGGGCGTTTCCCCAAGGGTACGCCCGTGCTCGACGCCGCCCGCCAGCTCGGCGTTTATGTCGAGAGTGTCTGCGGCGGCCGCGCCACGTGCGGCCGCTGCCAGGTGGTGGTTCAGGAAGGCAATTTCGCCAAGCACGGCATCGTCTCCTCCAACGACCACATCTCGCCGAAGGGGCCGAAGGAAGAGCGTTATGAGCGCGTGCGAGGTCTGGCTGACGGCCGTCGATTGTCCTGCTCGTCGACGATCGAGGGCGACCTCGTCATCGACGTGCCGCAGGACACGGTCATCAACGCGCAGGTCGTCCGCAAGGCGGCGACCGACCGCGTCTTCGAGCGCAATCCCGCTGTTCGCCTTTGCTACGTCGAAGTGGACGAGCCCGACATGCACAAGCCGCTCGGCGATCTCGACCGGCTGAAGGCGCTGCTGGAGCGCGACTGGGGCGTGAAGGACCCGCGGGTAGACGCTTACCTGCTGCCGCAGGCGCAGAAGATCCTGCGCAAGGAGAACTGGGGCGTTACGGCCGCTGTCCACCGCGACGCGGAGAGCGACCGTCCCTCGATCATCGCCCTTTGGCCCGGCCTCCACAACGAGGCCTATGGCATTGCCTGCGACATCGGCTCGACGACAATCGCAATGCACCTCGTCTCGCTGCTGTCGGGCCGCATCGTCGCCTCTGCCGGTGCGTCGAACCCCCAGATCCGCTTCGGCGAAGACCTGATGAGCCGCGTGTCCTACGTGAT
Source organism: Aminobacter sp. J44 (assembly GCF_007829415.1). Taxonomy (NCBI): domain Bacteria; kingdom Pseudomonadati; phylum Pseudomonadota; class Alphaproteobacteria; order Hyphomicrobiales; family Phyllobacteriaceae; genus Aminobacter; species Aminobacter sp. J44. The sequence goes on from NZ_VLJG01000008.1 coordinate 24,741, forward strand.
GATGAATCCAGACGGTCGCGAGGCGATGACGAATGCCGTGCGCGAGGCGATAAGCGACCTGATCGTCAAGGTCTGCGCCGAAGGCGGCGTTTCCAGCGACGACATCCTCGACGCGGTCTTCGTCGCCAACCCGATCATGCACCACCTGTTCCTCGGTATCGATCCGACCGAGCTCGGCCAGGCGCCATTCGCGCTGGCGGTATCGGGCGCGGTGCACCTGCAGGCCGAGGATCTTGGCCTCAAGGTCAATCGGGGCGCGCGTGTGTACCTGCTGCCGTGCATTGCCGGCCATGTCGGTGCGGATGCCGCCGCCGCAACGCTGTCGGAAGGCCCTCACCGCCAGGACCGCATGATGCTGCTGGTCGATGTCGGCACCAACGCTGAGATCATTCTCGGCAACAGCCAGCGTGTCGTCGCGGCATCCTCCCCGACCGGCCCAGCCTTCGAAGGTGCGGAAATTTCTTCCGGCCAGCGGGCCGCGCCTGGCGCCATCGAGCGCGTGCGCATCGATCCGGAAACGCTGGAGCCGCGCTTCCGCATCATCGGCTCGGAAAAATGGTCGGATGAGGAAGGCTTTGCGGAAGCCGCGGAGCGCCTCGGAATCACCGGCATCTGCGGCTCGGCGATCATCGAGGTCGTGGCCGAGATGTTCCTGTCCGGCATCATTTCCGAGGATGGCGTCATCGACGGCCAGCTCGCCGCGAAGTCGCCGCGCATCCTGCAGAACGGCCGCACCTACTCCTACCTGCTCCACGATGGCAGCCCGCGCATCACCGTCACCCAAAACGACGTCCGCGCCATCCAGCTTGCCAAGGCGGCACTCTATGCCGGCATCCGGCTGCTGATGGAGAAGCAGGGTATCACCGAGGTCGACACGATCCGCTTCGCCGGCGCGTTCGGCTCGTACATCGATCCGAAATACGCGATGGTGCTTGGCCTCATTCCAGACTGCTCGCTGGACGAGGTGAAGGCGGTCGGCAACGCCGCCGGCAACGGCGCGCTGATGGCACTGCTCAACCGCACGCATCGTCGCGAGATCGAGCAGACGGTGCAGAAGATCGAGAAGATCGAGACCGCGCTGGAACCGCATTTCCAGCAGCTGTTCGTCAACGCCATGGCGCTGCCGAACAAAGTCGATCCGTTCGTGAAGCTGTCCGAGCAGGTCAAGCTGCCGCCGAAGAAGTCGCCTTCGGATGACGCTTCCGGCTCGGGCGAAGCCGTGCCGCGCCGCCGGTCCCGCGAGGAGCGGGCAGCCCGGCGCGCGCGCGAGTAGGTCAGAACTTTCCGGTTTCGCGGAAGGATTCGAAGGTCGCGCGGATATGGTCCGCCGCCGCCAGCACATGCGGCGGCGCCTCCGTCGCGACCCGCATCGCCAGATTGTAGTTCGACAGCGCCGGCAGGCCCTCATCCGGCCCAAGTGCCACGATGTCTTCGCCAATGAAGGAGCGCGGCAACGGCGCGACAGCAAGGTCAGCCAATATTGCCGCCCGCTGACCGGCGGTGTGCGCGCTCATAAAGGCAACGCGGTAGTCGCGCCCCGCCCGCCCAAGCGCATCGAGCGCGTCGGCGCGCCAGACGCAGCCTTCTTCCCAGAGCGAAACCGGCAATGGGTCACGCAGATGCGCGGTGCCGCCGCATGCGCCGCCCCACACGACCGGCTCCGTCAGCAGCACCTCGGCATCGCCCGGAACCTCCCTGCAGACCGTGAACAGCGTGATGTCGAGCTGGCGCTCGGCCATCCGGCGCAAAAGATTCACGCTCATGTCGATGGTGACGTCCACCGCTACCGACGGATGGGTCTGAGCAAAGCGGCGCAAGACATTCGGCAACACGCGCTCGCCGTAGTCGTCAGGCGAGCCGAGACGCACGACGCCTGAAATATCGGGGACGATGAACTTCGCCACTGCCTCGCGGTTGAGCGCGAGCAGCCGGCGGGCATAACCCATCAGCATCTCGCCTTCGTTGGTCAGCGTCACCGCGCGCGCGTCGCGCGAAAATACGGTCACGCCCAGCATCTCCTCCAGCTTCTTGATCTGCATCGACACGGCAGAGGGCGTGCGGAACACCGCAGCCGCCGCCTGGGTGAAGCTGCCCGTCTCGCCGATCGCGACGAAGGTGCGCAGGACGTCGAGGTCCAGCAACGGCATCGGGTGATTGAGCGGTGCGTTCATACGATGCCTTCCGCATCAAACTTTCTGAACTTAGCGATCAGTTCATTTCGTTTGATTGAAAATCAGACCTTCCCCATAGTCAACAGCCTCGGGATCACATCATGCGACACCGACTTTTGAAGAGGAGAAGGACCATGTCTCTGCTAAGTGCAATCAGCCGGTTTGGCGAACAGGTACGTCGTCGTCATCGCCAGGCGCAGACCATGATGTATGTGGCGAGCCTGCCGGAGGAAATCCAGAAGGATATCGGCTGGCCGGACATGTACGAGCGCTCGACGCGTTCCAACGACGAACCCCGCCGATGAGGACGGCCTATCTCCCGGCACGGAGCAACTTCCCTTCCGTGCCGGGCAGCCCTCCTACCCTCGCCTTACGCGTTTGCGCCTGTCCCAATCTTGTTCAAAAAGCGACCTCGCCACGCCATTGACAACCAAGCCTTTTGCTGCTGTGGCTTTGTTGATCGCGACATAACCTGTTGGCGGTTTGTAGTCCTGTGAGGCAGCGTCGTCCGTGAAAGCAGCAGTCAAAAGATCGATTGTCTTCTTCCTTGTTCCCGACTTTACGATGATCGCTTTCGCGACCGCGCTGGAGCCGCTGCGCTCGGCCAACCGGATGCTTGGCTACGAGGCGTACAAGTGGCGGCTTGCGAGTGCCGACGGCAAGCCGGTGCGCGCCTCCAATGGCGTTGAATGCGGTGTCGATACCTCCCTCGAGGAAGAGCGGCGCCACATGTCCGGCGAGGGCCGCCCGTCGATGGTGATCGTCTGCTCGGGCCTCAACGTCGAGAAATACCACCAGAAGAGTGTGTTTGCCTGGCTGCGTGAGGAGTACAACCGCGGCGTGGCGATCGGCGGCCTGTGCACCGGCGCGCATATCCTTGCTCAAGCTGGCCTGCTGTCCGGCAAGCGCTGCGCCATCCACTGGGAGAACCTACCGGGCTTCGCCGAGGCATTCCCGAAGGCCAACGTCTACGCGGACCTGTTCGAGGTCGACGGCAACATCTACACCTGCGCCGGCGGCACCGCCGCGCTTGACATGATGCTCAAGCTCATTGGCGACGACTTTGACGACAACCTCGTCAACCGCGTCTGCGAGCAGGTGCTGACCGACCGCGTCCGCAGCCCGAGCGACCGCCAGCGCCTGCCGCTGCGCGCCCGCCTCGGCGTCCAGAACTCCAAGGTGCTGACCATCATCGAGCTGATGGAGGCGAACCTCTCCGAACCGCTGTCGCTGGTCGAGATCGCCGATCATGTCGGCCTGTCGCGCCGCCAGATCGAACGCCTGTTCCGCCAGGAGATGGGCCGCTCGCCGGCGCGCTACTACCTCGAGATCAGGCTCGACCGCGCGCGGCACTTGCTGATCCAGTCGACCATGCCGGTAGTCGAGGTCGCCGTGGCTTGCGGCTTCGTCTCGGCCTCGCATTTTTCGAAGTGCTATCGCGAGCTTTACGCCCGCTCGCCGCAGCAGGAGCGTCTCGACCGCAAGCTGGCGGCCTGATGCGTCAGCGACTGTCCCAGATGTAGTTCCGCTGGCGCCACATCTTTTCCCCGACCTCGCAGTCGACTTCTGGTGTGGCCTTGGCGGCCGCGATGGGCAGAGCCTCGCCGGGCGCGGGTCCCGCTAGTTCCAGCACCAGCTTGCGCCGCACCGCCTCGGGAAACTGCGACCAGTCGTTGACAGGGATCATGAACGATCCCGGCCCGCCGACGACACAGTTCTGGTAGTAGAGGTCGAGATCGGCGACGTCATACGCGCTGACGAAGCCGGTGCCGCGGGTCATCAGCGGCAGGCCGTTGATGACGATCCCCTGCTCCACCAATGCGTCGCGTGCGGCCGTCACCAGGCTTCCCTGGTTATTCGGCCCGTCCCCTGAAATGTCGACCACGCGTTTGGTGCCCGAATAACTGCTCTCGGCGAAAAGATCAGAAGCGAAATGGAGCGCTGCGGACAGCGAGGTGCGCCGCGCGCTTGCTGGCGGATGCACCGTCAGCTTTTGGGCGAACGCTTCTGCCTCCTCCCGGTTGGAGATGACCGTCCAGGGAACGACGACGTTCTGCATCGGCACCCCGGCCCATTCCATGTAGGTGAGAGCGATCTTGCCGTGCACGCCGTCCTGGATCGCCCGGATCACCTGTTCATGCGTCAGCGCAGCGACATATCCGTCGCGCTGGATCGCCAGTTCGTCCGGGGACATGGAAAGCGAGACGTCGACAGCGAGAATCAGTTCGACATCCACCGGTTCGGCACAAACACCCTCAGCCACGGCCGCGACCGATGGGATCAGGCTCGCCAGCAAGGCAAACCGCGTTTGCCGGAACCACGTCATTCCGAAAGGATACGGAATGACGGCTTCAAGAACAGGCCCTGGAAGGAAGAAGAAGGCGGAGCGTCGATCACGATGACGTTACGTAAACAGCCCGGAGAGCGTCATGCTCTCCGGGCTGTTCGTATCTCAGTAGCGCGAATCCTAGCTGCGCGGCTTGAGATTCTCCGGGTCATACAGCGGCTGGTAGCCGACCGCCGCGACCTCGACCGGGTAGGTCTCGTTGAAGTAGACGACCTCGAGCTTGCGGCCTTCCTGGCAGTACGCCCACGGCAGGTAAGCGAGCGCGATGTTCTTGCCGATGGTCGGGCCGTAAGCGACCGAGGTCGTGTAGGAGCGGCGACCGAGTTCGTCGACCAGCACTTCCTTCGTCTCCGGATCAAGCACCGGCATGTTGCCGACGGGGTAACGCTTGACGCCATTCGAGTCGGTGTTTTCCGTCATCACCAGCGTGCAGAGCATTGCCGGCTGGTGTGCCCGCGCCTTGTATTCGAGGTGCTTGGCCTTGCCGCGGAAGTCCGCTTCCTTGACCTTCGGGCGCGCAAGGTCTGCCTCAATGAGGTTGTACTGGGTGATGAGGTCCGCGTTCTGCAGGCGCAGGCTCTTCTCCATGCGGCGCGAGTTCGCATAGGTCTCGACGCCGAACGCCATCACGCCGGTTGAGCGCAGCGCGTCCCAGACGGCCAGGCCGTCCTCATAACGCATGTGCAGCTCCCAGCCCTGCTCGCCGACATAGGAGATGCGGAAGGCGGTGACGTCCTTGCCGGCAATGCGGATCGGCTTGATCGCCGCGAACGGGAAGTTTTCCGGCGAGAGCCCTGCCGGGTCCTCGACCACCTTCTGCAGCGTGACGCGTGCGTTCGGGCCCCAGATGCCGATGGTGACGTACTTCTCGGTGACGTCGGTGATGGTGACGTCGAAGCCTTTGTCCTCGGCGACGCGGCGCATGTAGTGGAAGTCACGGGGGCCGGCATCGGCACCGTCGATGACGCGGCAGCGGTCCGCCATGCGGATGACCGTCAGGTCAGCCCGCACCATGCCTTCGTCATCGAGGAAATGGGTATAGATGCCCTTTCCGATATTTCCGTCGCCGCCAATCTTCGCCGCGCAGAGCCACTCCATCAGTTCGACGTGGTCGGGACCTTCGACATCGTAGATCGCAAAGTGCGACAAGTTTACGATGCCGCAATCCTCGCTCATGGCGAGATGCTCGGCGTTCGACACGCGCCAGAAGTGGCGGTTGTCCCACTCGTTCTCGCGGACCGGCACGCGGTCACCGTACTTTTCGAGCAGGTGCTCGTTGGCAGCGTAGCCGTGCGCGCGTTCCCAGCCGCCCAGTTCCATGAAGTAGCCGCCGAGTTCGACCTCACGCTCGTAGAACGGCGAACGGCGGATGTTGCGGCCGGTCGCATAAGGCTCGCGCGGGTGCACGGCCGGGAAGTAGATCTTTTGCGCGGCTTCGTAGCAGCGGCCTTCGATGAACTTCTCGTCCAGCTGGTGCGGGTAGAAGCGGGCGTAGTCGATCGACGAATGGTCGATCGAGGTGCGGCCGTCGGTCATCCAGTCAGCAATCAGCTTGCCGTAGCCCGGGCCATCCTTGACCCAGATGCCGACGCAGTACCAGAGGCCCCTCACCTTCTGGCTCTCGCCGCAGGACGCACCGCCTGCGGCCGAGACCTGCAGCAGGCCGTTGAAGGAGTGGCTTTCATTGTAGCCGAGCTCGCCAAGGATCGGCGTCAGCTCGATCGCGCGCTCCAGCGGCTCGAGAATCTGTTCCATCTCAAGGTCGCGTTGCGACGGCGACAGGCGCGCCTCGTGCTTTTCCAGGAGTTCGCGCGGGTGGCAGAGGCGCGGATTGTCCGTCTCGTAGTAGCCCCACTCGATCTGGCCGCCCTCGGTGGTCTTCGGGTCCCCGGTGTCGCGCATGTAGGCCGAGTTGCCCTGGTCGCGCAGCAGCGGGTAGCCGATCTCCTTGCCGGTTCCGGCGAACTCACCGAACGGGCCGAAGAAGGTGAGCGGGTGGTCGACCGGCATCACCGGCAGGTCCTCCCCGACCATTTCCGCGATCAGGCGGCCCCAGAGGCCTGCCGCAACGATCACATGGTCCGCTTCGATCGTGCCGCGGTGGGTGACGACGCCCTTGATGCGGCTGTTCTCGACGATCAGCGACTGTGCCGGAGTGTTGGCGAAGGCGCGCAGCTTGCCAGCCTTCTCGGCTGCATCAACCAGCTTGCCCGCCACTGTCTGCGAGCGCGGGATGACGAGGCCGGCGTCCGGATCGAACATGCCGCCCATCACCTTGTCCTGCTCGATCAGCGGGAACAGTTTCTTGATTTCTTCCGGCGAGACGTAGTGCGCGCGGGTGCCGAATGCCTTCGCAGAGGTCAGCTTGCGCTTGATCTCCTCGATCCAGGTTTCGTCGCCGGCGCGCGCGATCTCGAGGCCGCCGATGCGGGCGTAGTGCCCCATCTTCTCGTAGAAATCGATCGAGTACTGCGTCGTCCAGACCGACAGGTAGTCGTGGCTGGTCGTGTAGCAGAAGTCGGAGGCGTGTGCGGTCGAGCCGATGTCCGTCGGAATGCCCGACTTGTCGATGCCGACAATGTCATCCCAGCCGCGCTCGACCAGATGATGCGCGATCGATGCGCCGACGATGCCACCGAGGCCGATGATGACGACCTTCGCCTTGCTCGGAAATTCTGCCATGCCCACTATGCTCCGACACGATATTGCCGGGGGACTATAGGGCGATGACGCAGGCGGCACGAAGCCTGTTTGCGACATTGGACAAACGCCGCGCGACGAGCGCGGCGCTTCCTGTTGATCGCCTACTGGACTTTGATGCGTCCGTCCTGGATCTGGAGCTGTTCGGGGCCGGTCAGCACCTCACGGTCGCCGTTCGGCATGGTCAGGAAGCAGCCCTGCGAACAAATCTCGATCGACTCACCCGCCGCGACCGTGACCTGCGACTGAGTCGTGCCTTCAGTGACCGCAAGCGTGTAGTCGACATCGTCGAGGTTGGTCACCGTCGCAGCCCGCGCCATGGCAGGCGAGGCAATCGCCAGCGACAGCGTCGCAACCTGGATGATTCTGTTCATCTGCTTTCGATGCCTCCCACCCTTGGGCGCGGGGATCATTCCCTTCGCGAATTTCTATAGTGGAACCAAGCTGAACGCCAACTGAACGAAGATCAGGCTGGCGCGCCGACGTTGATCCCTTCAGCCTTGAAGCGCTCGACGATCTGGAAACGCAGTTCGTTCTTGTACGAGGTGGTGCTGGTGATGTCGGCGACGAAGGCCTTGATGGTGAAGTTGAGCGCGGCATCGGTGAAGCCGTCGAAGGTGACAGACGGCGCCGGGTTCTTCAACGTCTGCGGATGTCCGGTGACGACCGCCGTCAGCACCGCATGCACGACGCGCGGGTCGTTGGAGAAGTGCACGACGATTGGAATGTCAACGCGGCCGAGACGGTTGCGATGGGTCCAGTTGCCTAGCGCCGCATTGATGAAGGTCGAGTTCGGCATGATCACGGTCTGGCGCTGGAACGTCTCTATCTCCGTCGCGCGGACGCTGATCTTGCGGACATTGCCCTCGAAGCCGCCCGCGACGATCCAGTCGCCTACCTTGAACGGCCGTTCGGCGAGCAGGATTAGGCCGGACACGAAGTTATTGACGATGTTCTGCAGGCCAAAACCGATACCGACGGAGAGCGCACCGGCGACCAGCGCAAAGCTGGAGAGATCGATACCCGCGGCCGACAGGCCGATCAGGCCGGCGATCAGGACACCGGCGTAGCCGACCGCTGTGCTGACGGAATTGCGTACGCCCGCGTCGACACGTCCGCGCGCCATCACCTTGCCGTCCAGCCAGCGCTGGAAGGCGCGGGTGGCGAAGTAGCCGACCATGAATACGACGATGCCGGTGACGATGCCGATCAGCGAGAAGGAGATCGAGCCAATCCGGATCTCGTTGGCGAAGTTATAGGTCCACGAACTGATGTCGCCCCAGCGGAAGCCCCACTGCAGGAAGATCAGCGGCAGGCCGATCGCCAGCACCATGATGTTGATCATCATCGACAGGGCGAGACCGATCTGATCCTCGGTTGCCTCGTCGAGGCTGAAACGATCACTCAGCTTGCGCCCCAGACGGCTGCGCTTGAACGCACCAATTTCGGAAATCGCGCTGGCCGACAGGTAGCCGATGTACATTGTCGTCAGGATCCCGCCGGTGACGACGATCTGCTGCGAGATGAACCGCGCAAGCCCGATGTAGCCGAGGAAAGCCGCGATGATGGTGCCGCCGCCGACCAGGTAAACAAAGGCGCGGAATAGCGGGTGCCAGCGCTTTGGTCGGCCCTCTTCGTCCTCGAACGGACGTACCCAACCAAACGAGATTACCAGCAGGCCGACGATCACCGTTGCGAAGAAACTCTTGGCGACGGTCAGCGAAAGCGGCGAGCGCATGATCTCGTTGACGCGGCCGCCGAAGAAGTCGCCTGCCGTGACCAGCGCTGTGAAGAAGACGAGCCAGAACAGGGTGTGCGCTGCGGGCGTGCGCACCGGCAGGAGCCGCCAGGCCGGCMGGCGCGGCGGGGAGAGRCCCCCCCCCCAGCCGGTAGACGAAGAAAACGACGGCAATGACGTTGAACAGCGCGATCATCAGCTGGTCGATGTCGCGCCTGAGGATCCCAAAGTAGTCGTAGAGGAACCAGGTTGCCGCGAAGAAGACCGCCAGTGCCGCCGTCGGGATCAGCGTCGACCAGAAGGTAACGGACAGGCGACTGAGGTAGGTCGGATCAAGCGTCTCCGGGTCGGCAACGAACGTACGCCCGAACAGCCGCCTGCCGCCGAATGAGAGCGCGAAGGCGGCGAGCAGCGCCAAGGCCGTCGCCAGGAGAACGCTCGGCAGCTTGTAGTTGAGGACGAAGCGCAGCCACGACGCGACCGCGCTCGTGAGCTTACCGCTTTCGGTGGCGAGGTCGCGCAAGACATCCTGGTTGATCGCCGCGCCGATGTCGTAGCGCCGCGAGAGGGTGTTAGCGAACAGCTCGCGCCGCGTGCGGGCGATCTCCTCCACCATGCCGCTGATACGCACCGACAGCGCCTCGGCCTCGCCCAGCAGCGTATTGATGCTCGTCTTCTCGGTGGTCAGGTTCTGGCGCTCGGCTGCAAGCGTCGCCGGCTCACCGTCGGCCGCCGCACCAATTTCGTCGAGGCGGGCGTTGATCGCTTCCAGCCTCGGCCGGAACGCCGCTCCGCTTCCCAGCAGCTCGCGGTTCATTTCCTCGAGCTGGGCGCGGATTTCTGCAAGCACGCCATCGTCGGTGGCGTTCAGCTCCATCTGCGCCTTGAGCTGGTCGGTGCGTTTTGCAATCGCTGCGATCTTCTCGCTCTGATCGGCAGCGGCGTTGTCGCTCTCGACGGCGAGGGTCGCCGGTGCCTCCGTCCCATCGCCAGCGTCCTGGGCCAGTGCCTGGCCGCCGAGCAGCAGCATCAGGACAATCAGGAGTCGGGGGATGGGGCGGATAGGCAGCGTCATGCGTGCGGGCTGTCCCGTGGTGAGTGAGCCCTCGCATAGTTAGGCGAGGCTGCGAGATGCGCAAGCGGACGGAGGAAAAGCCCCCGTCCCCTAGCGGACGAAGGTCACGAATTCTTCCAGCGGCGCGCGCTCGGTGCGCAGGCTGTTCTCGGGCTTGGTCGGATCCTCGTAGCCCAGGGCCATGCCGCAGACGACGATCTCCTCGTCGGGGATATTGAGTAGCGGCCTGATCTGGCGGTGGTAGGGCGCGAAGGCCGCTTGCGGGCAGGTGTCCAGTCCCCTGCCCCGCGCCGCGATCATGATGGATTGCAAGAACATGCCGTGGTCGATCCACGAGCCCTTATTGAGCCTGCGGTCGATGGTGAAGATCATGCCGACCGGCGCATCAAAGAAGGTGAAGTTACGATCGTGCTGCGCGCGCATTCTCTCCACCTCGCGCCTGCCGATGCCGAGCGCGCTGTAGAGAGCGAAGCCGACGGTGCGGCGTCGCGTCAGGTAGGGCTCGAAGAAGTGGTCGGGATAGTAGACATACTCGTCCCACACTGCCTTCTCAGGGCGGATCCCGCTGTTGAGGATCGCGTCCGTGACCTGCTGCTTTTTCTCGCCGGTGAGGACATAGACCTTCCACGGCTGCATGTTGGTCCCGGATGGCGCGCGCGAGGCGACGCGCAAGATATCCTTGATCGTCTCTTCGTCGACAGGATCAGGCAGGAACGCGCGTACGGACTTCCGCGAGTTCAGCGCTTCATCGACGATCGCTGTTCTTTCGGACATTCCGATCTTCGTGTCTGGTGCGAGCATGTCACGCCTTTTCGGTGCCTGAGGGGCAAATCGTTCCGTTTCGCGAGCGAGGCATAGGCGAAACCGTCACGCCAGGCAAATCCTTTGGCCCAGCAGGCGTGTGTGGGGAGGCTGGGATAAGCGGGTTTCATCGGCAAGAACGCGCTCTTGTCAGAAAAGCAGAAGGGTTCATCAAGAAAATTCGTGGTTCTCACCATCGACAATTCGGGTCCCTCCGAGGCACCCTACGTGTCGACGCTCTGGCACGAAGATCGCATCGCCGGGGAGACGCTTTCGGGCGGCTGGGGCCATCGGGTTGATCAATCCATCGCGCAGCTGTCTTGCAGTCCCCGGCGAAAAGGTGGAGTCGAGATCTTCGGCGCGCGCTACACAGCGACGATCCACCCGGACCGCCCCTTTGGAATTCGGAGAATGTGCGGCTCACGGCCTGAGCCGCCGCAGACAGAGAGACGAAAATGCCACGACTTTCATCGCGTGTTGCCGGAATCACCCCTTCCGGCAAGGACGGCTGGGAGGTTCACTTCGAAGCAATGACGCGCCGCCATGCGGGCGAGCCGATCATCATGCTGTCGGTCGGCGACCATGATTTCCACACGCCCGAGGCGACGGTGGAGGCTTGCGTGCGCGAGCTTCGCGCCGGGCACCACCACTACACGCAGCTTGCCGGCATTCCGCGCCTGCGCGAGGCCATGGCGAAAGCGTCGGCCGCCTGCACAGGCGTCGAGACGACCTGGCAGGAAGTGATCGGGACGCCCGGCGGCCAGGCGGCGCTGTTTGCGGCAAGCCTGGCGGCGACCGATCCTGGCGACCACGCCATCATCGTCTCACCCTACTACGCCACCTATCCGCCGACCTTCCGTTCGGCGCTGGTGGATATTTCGGTGGTCGATGCTCCTGCGGAGAACGGCTTCCAGCCGCGCGCCGCGGACATCGAAGCGGCCGTTCGCCCCAACACGCGCGTGATCCTCATCAACACGCCGAACAACCCGACTGGTGCGGTCTACACCCGCGAGACGCTGGAAGGCATCGCAGACATCTGCCGCCGGCATGACCTGTGGTTGATCTCCGACGAGGTCTACTGGACGATCGGCGGCAACCACCAGCACCTGTCGCCGCGCTCGCTACCCGGCATGGCCGAGCGCACGCTGGTCGTGAACTCGATGTCGAAGAGCCACGGCATGACCGGCTGGCGCATCGGCTGGCTCACGGGGCCGCAGGCGATCATCGAACGGATGGTCAGCCTCAACCTCGTTTCGACCTACGGTCTGCCGGACTTCCTGTCGCGTGCAGCCATCGATGCGCTGGAGAACAACCACGGCGTCGCGGAGATCGCGGCGCGTTACGCGGAGCGCCGCGCCGTGTTCCTCGACGCCGTGCGCAGCATGAACGGGATCGGCGTGCGCGGGTCAGAAGGCGGCATGTATGTCATGCTGGACGTCTCAGCCGTGGAGCCGGACGACGAAGCCTTCGCGTGGGGCCTGCTCAACAATGAGCAGGTCGCCGTCATGCCGGGCCGCAGCTTTGGCAAGTCGGCGAGCGGTCACATCCGCATCAGCCTTTGCCAGCCGGACGAGTTGCTGCGCGAGGCGGCAAGCCGCATCGCGCGCTTCGCCGGCAGCTATCTGGACAGGAAGATCGAGCGGCGCGCCTAAGGCAGTCGAGCGCCTTACCAGCGCTCGAACATGTCCTCGAACGGATCGCGCTCGCACGCATAGACCTCGCAGCGGTCGGTGTCGCGGGTGCTGATACGCCGCGGGCGCGGCACATAGGGCGTTTCGCAAAAGCCGCGCGCAGACACGAAGCGCTCATACGTGTACTGGCCGGTCGTGATGACTGCCGCGCCGCGCTGCCAGATCAGGTCCTGAACCTGCTGGCACGTCAATTTCCGAGCGTCCGGCCGCCTTTCCTCAGCCATCAAGGGCGTCGTCAGGGCGGCCAGCAAAAGCACTGTGGTTGCGATACGTCCACGCATGTGATGATCCTTTCAAGAACCGTTTGTGCATGATCTAGCTCGACTTCGCCGTTCGGATAGTGACCTGGATCATTGAACCGACACTTCAATCGATTTAAGAGATAATCACAGTTTGAGGAGGATGCCGTGAGCGAGACATTCGTGATTGCGCAGGGCGGCGGCCCAACCGCGGTGATCAACCAGACACTGGCTGGCATCGTGCTGGAAGCGCGGCGTCAGCATCCAGGCTGCCGAATTCTCGGATCGCGCTATGGCGTTCGCGGTATCCGCGATGGCGACCTCGTGGATCTGTCCAGCATACCGGAAGAGCAGCTCCGGCAGATCGCGGCGACGCCAAGTGCGGCGCTCGGTTCGACCCGCGACAAGCCGGATGCCGCCTACTGCGAAAAGATCCTCAAGGGCCTGCGTTCGATCGGCGCCACCGCCTTCATCTACATCGGCGGTAACGACACCTCGGGCACGCAGGCGATCCTGCGCGACGCGGCCGGTGGGGACATTGCCTTCGTCCACGCGCCGAAGACCATCGACAACGATCTCGAGGAAAATGACCACACGCCGGGCTTCATCTCGGCTGCCGAATTCGTCGCTGCCTCTTTCCTGTCGGTTGATCTCGACTTCCGCGCACTGCCCGGCCTCTACTGCGGCATCGTCATGGGCCGCCATGCCGGCTTCCTGACTGCTGCTTCGACCGCCTGGCGCCTCGATGACGACAGCGGTCCGCATCTCGTCTACGTGCCGGAGCGCGCCTTCGAGCGCCACCGGTTCGTCGATGACGTCAAGCGCGTGATGGCAAAGCACGGCCGCTGCATCGTCGCCATTTCCGAGGGCATCTCGTCGCCGTCCGGCAAGTCGATGGTGGAGGAACTGGTGCCGCCGGAAATGCTGGAGCGCGACGCGCACGGCAACATCCGCCTGTCCGGCACAGACCTCGGCCAGGCGATCGAGCGCGTCATCGCCGAGGACCTCAAGGGCATTCGCGCCCGCGTCGACACCTTTGGCTACCTGCCTCGCGGCAATATCGGCATGATCAGCCCGGTCGATGCGCAGGAAGCGTTCGACGCCGGTGCCTACGCGGTGACGGTTGCCGGCGAAGGCGGCGGCTCGGTCGCGTTGCAGTATGACGGCAGTCGCATCGTCACCCGCAAGGTCCCGCTCGAAAATGTCGCGGGCAAGACGCGCCACATGCCGATGGATTTCCTGGAAGCCGACGAAAACGGCCTATCCGCCGCTGGTCGCGCCTATTTCGAGCGCCTGCTGCCGCGCCGCTACAATCCGGCGAAACCGCTCGTCTGATCTAGCCGAAGCGGCACTCGACGGTGCCGTAGGCGCCAAAATCCGCGACGATATTTGAGCCGGAGGGGGCCTCCACCGGTCGCACGAACGAGCCGGACAGGACCACCTCGCCCGCGCGGATGCTGTCGCCATAGATCGCCAGCCGGTTGGCGAGCCAGGCGATCCCGGCCGCCGGATCATTCAGCACCCCCGCGCCAAGGCCGGTTTCCTCGACCTCCCCGTCGCGGAAGACGATCGCCCCCATCCAACGCATGTCGATCTGGCGCGGGTCGAGCCTCTGCTCGCCGAGCACCAGCCCGGCATCCGCGGCATTGTCCGCGATCGTGTCGCAGATGTTGCGGCTCTTCTTCGTCTCGGGATCGACACGCAGAATGCGGGTGTCAAGGATCTCGAGCGACGGCACCACGTAGTCAGTGGCGGCGAGCACATCGGCGACCGTCACGTCGGGCCCGGCGAGGTCCGACTTCATCACGAAGGCGATCTCGGCCTCTATGCGCGGCTGGATGAAGCGGCCCGCAGGTATGATCGCGCCGTTGTCGAACAGCATGTCGTCAAACAGCACACCGGAATCCGGAATGTCGATATTGAGCGCCTGCTGCATTGCCTTTGACGTGAGGCCGATCTTGCGGCCGATGATGCGCCTACCCTCGCGCAGCTTCCTTGCGGTCCATGCCGCCTGGACGGAATAGGCGTCGTCCATCGTCATGCCCGGAAAGCGCAGCGACAGAAGCCCGATCTGCTTGCGCGTCCGCTCCGCCTCGTCGAGCGCCGCTGCGGCCTGCTCGATCTCCTGCGGCGTCATTCGATGACCTCATCGGTGACGCCATTGCGCAGGATGCCGATGCCTTCGGCCTCCACCTGGACCACGTCCCCGGGCTTCAGCCACACCGGGGGATCGAGCCGCGCTCCTGCGCCGGTCGGCGTGCCGGTGACGATGACATCGCCCGGCACCAGCGTCGTGAAGGTCGAGATGTAGTTGATGAGCCGGCGGAACGAGAAGATCATCCGCGAGGTGCGGTCGTCCTGACGGACTTCGCCGTTGACCCGCGTTGTCAGGCGGATGTCGGCGATCTGCGCTTCGTCGGTAAAAGGAACAAGCCACGGGCCCATCGCGGCAGAGGACTCAAAGTTCTTGCCTTGGGTGACGTTGAACTTTGCATGCCGTACCCAGTCGCGAATTGTGCCTTCATTGCAGAGAGTTATCGCCGCAACGTGATTCAATGCATCCGCTTCCGGGATATGCCGGCCGCCCTTGCCGATGACGAGGACGACCTCACCCTCATAGTCGAGCTGCTCCGAGGCCTTCGGGCGGACCAGAGGGTGACCGTGGCCGACGAAGGAGCGGGGAAAGCGCGGGAACAGCGACGGATAGCGCGGCGCCTCCTGCCCGTCCTTGTACTCCTCGTTGCGGTCCGGATAGTTCACCCCGACGCAGATGATTTTTTCTGGCGAGGCGAGCGGCCTGAGGAACGTGATCTCGTTCTCGAAATAGGTGACCGGATATTTCTCGCCGAGTTCAGCAAGCTCGTGCAGGTCGCCCTTCTCGACCACGGCCTGCAAGCTCGGCCAGCGGTTATGGTACCGCGCGTAGAGGTCGATCATGCCGCTAGCTGTCATCATGCCATAGCGGTCGGCACCCTCGGCATGAAAGCTTGCAAGACGTGGTCGGGTCATGGGGGAATTCCTATGGCGCGATGATTGGCTGGGCCTTGAGCGACGGCTCCTGCACCTCGGTGCCGGGGAAGACAGAACCTTCCTCGAACCAGCTGCGCGGTGCCGGCGCGCCCCAGAGCGTCTGACGCTGCGGGTCCTTGAGATCCCAGCGGATCGGCTCAAGGTCCGGGTCGCAGGTCTGGTAGTCGGAGCAGTAGATCTCGATGCGGTGGCCGTCCGGATCCCGCACATAGAGGAAGAAGGCATTCGAAATGCCGTGACGGCCCGGGCCGCGCTCGATGTTGGCGAGATAGCCGGTGGTCGACATCAGATCGAGCAGGTCGATGATGTTGAGCGGCGTCGGCACCCAGAACGCGGTGTGGTGCAGGCGCGGGCCGCGACCGTTGGTAAAGGCCACGTCATGCACGCCGCCCTTGCGGTGCATCCACGCCGCCCAGAGCCCCCCGGTTTCGGAGTCTTCCGTATACTCCGTGACGCGAAAACCCATCTCGTTCCAGAATGCGACGGAGTCGTCGACATTTGTGGTGAAGAAGTTGAAGTGGTCGATGCGCAGCGGCTTCACGCCGCGATACAGCGCGTACTTCTGGTGGATAGGCGGCAGCCGCTCCMTCTTGTTGTAGAACTCGATCGGCACGCCGAAGAGGTCGGTCGTGCGCAGTGTGCGCCCCTGGTGCGGGCGCTCGACCCAGGCGATTGGCAGCCCCTTCTCCGCAAAGAACGCTTCCGCCTTGTCCAGGTCCTCCTCGGAAAAGACCTTGAAGCCCATCACATTCGCGACCGGCTCGGTGCCCTTCTTCAGGACGATGCTGTGGTGGCCGCGTTCCTCCATCGCCCGCAGGCAGAGCGTCTCGCTGTCCTCGTAGGTGACTTGCATGCCCAGCGTGTCGACATAGAACGCCTTGCTGACGGCAATGTCGCGCACGACGAGCTCGACGTGGCTCAGCCGCACGATGTTGAACGCTGGCGACAGATTTGGTGCTGGTACTGGCATGTGCTCCTCCGCTTTTCCTCATGCCAACTATGGCGAAGAAAAGCCTCTTACTTCTTGATTCTAATCAACCGCCGAGCTTCGGTACTGCGTGGGCGACCGTAGCGAACGAGATGTTCTTCGTCTCCATGTAGAAGTCGAACGACCAGTCGCCGCCATCACGCCCGATGCCGGAGCTCTTCATGCCGCCGAACGGCGTCGGCAGGTGGCGGACGTTCTCCGAATTCACCCAGATCATGCCGGAATCCATCGCATCGGAGAACCGGAAGGCGCGGGTAACGTCCGAGGTCCAGAGGTAGCCGGCAAGGCCGTAATTGACCTCGTTTGCCAGCGTGATTGCCTCTTCCTCGTCCTTGAACGGGATCGCGGTCAGCACCGGCCCAAAAATTTCCTCCTGGGCGATGCGCATGGTGTTGTTCGCGTTGGTGAACAGCGTCGGCTCGACATAACAGCCCTCGCCCTCGACCTTGCGCCCGCCCGCGGCGATGGTCGCGCCTTCCTGCTTGGCGAGGTCGAAATACGAAAGCACCTTCTTCTCGTGATCCGGATGGATCAGCGGACCGATCACCGTCTTCGGGTCGAGCGGATGGCCGATCTTGATGCGCTTGGCCTTCTCGGCAACCTTCGCCAGGAACTCGTCATGGATCGACGCCTCGACCAGCAGGCGCGACGACGACGTGCAGCGCTCGCCATTGAGCGAGTAGATCATGAAGACGGCAGCATCCGCGGCGCGCTCAAGGTCGGCGTCAGCGAACACGACCACCGGGTTCTTGCCGCCGAGCTCGAAGTGAACGCGCTTCAGCGTATCGGCGCCCTGCTTCATGATCAGCGAGCCAGTGCGGCTCTCGCCGACGAAGCCGATCGCCTTGATGTCGGGATGCTCGGTCAGCGCCTTGCCGGCCTCCTCGCCAAAGCCGTTGACGAGGTTCCAGACGCCCTTCGGCAGGCCAGCTTCCTCGGCGATCTCGACCAGCAGCCGCGCGGTAAGCGGCGAAAGTTCCGCCGGTTTGTGCACCACCGTACAGCCGGCAGCCAGCGCCGGTGCAATCTTCCAGGTCGACAGCATGAACGGCGTGTTCCACGGCGTGATGATGCCGACAGGGCCGATCGGCACGCGTGTCGTCATGTTGACCTGGCCGGGACCCCGCAGTGCCTTGCCGTCGCGTGCTTCCGGCGCGCGGTCGGCAAAGAAGCGGAAGTTTTCGGCACCGCGCAGGGCCGCCTTCGACATGAATTTCAGCGCTTGGCCGGTGTCCATGCACTCGACGAAAGCGATTTCCTCAGCGCGGGCAACGATCGCGTCCGCCACCTTGTGCAGAAGCTTCTTGCGCTTGTCGCCATCCATCCGCGACCATTCAGGGAACGCCGCCTTCGCGGCCTTGGCCGCCCGGTCGATATCTTCCGCCTTGCCGCGAGCAACCTTGGCCAAAGGCTTGAGATCGATTGGCGAAATCGTGTCGAAGGTCGCGCCGTCAGCGGCGTCGACTGCCTCTCCGGCGATCTGGTTCTTCACGCCCTCGGCGCGGAACCGCTCGAGCCAGGCATTGGCCTTCTTCAGGTTTTCTTCGAGTTGGGACATGGATCCTCCGTCAGGCGCCGCGCAGCCGCGCGTGCATAGAGTTCTTCTTCCAGTTGAGTGTGGGATCGAGCTCGTCCATCACGAACGACAGCGCAAAGTGCGGCGTCTCGAACAGCTCGGCGAGATAATCGACAGCAGCGGCATAGATGATTTCGCCGGCTGCCTTGCGATCCTCCAGCGAGCGCCCCGCCCCGACGCGGAGGCTGAGGTGGACATAGGCGTTGCGCGGATCGTCGTCGGCGACGACATAGTGATCCACACGCAGCGCCCGGACCCGGATGCCGCCGACCTCGAACATGCCGGTCCTGACCATCGCCGCATGCAGGGTCTTGCAGAGCCCGTGCATGTCGATGCGCTCCTCCAGATTGGCCGAATAGTCCACGGTCATGTGCGGCATAGCTTCCTCCTCTCGCCACGCGCTTTAATTAACGTGTGAATTAAAATAAGTTTCTTGTCAACCGGCGCCGGCAACGAAACAGAAACCATCTGTCAATGAACAAGTGCGACGATTTGTGATTGTGCCCGGTTGGACAAGGGCATGTCGCTGCGATAGCTTTTCTGCGTGCCGACTGCGCTTGTTCGCTGTATTTGCTCATCATTCGAAGCTTTCTGGTATTTGCTTCAAAATGAGCAGGTCGCGGGAGCCGGAGGCCTCGGCCGCAGCCGCCCGAAAAAGCGGACGGCGGTTTGCAATTAGGGCCTTCGGCAGTGAGTGTGTCGACAGTGCGAGGAGTATCTTGACCGACCAAAGCCCGCCACCGAGGCGCTGGAGCCGGTTATGCGTTGCCGCTTTGTGTGCAACCTTCCTCGCTGCGCCCCTTCCAGCCCATTCCTTTGAACTCTTCGGCATCCATCTCTTCGGCAAAAAGAAGACTGAGACCGAGGAGGATATGACCATTGGCGAGCCGCAGCCATACGAGGTCGATTTCTCCGTCGCCAATGGCACCGACGATCTCGAGGACATCCTGAAGGGCGCTTCGACCCTCTGGTCGGAGCGTGAGGAGCCTGCATCGGGCGCTGCTGGCCTGATCGCGAGGGCGCGCTCGGACTATCGGCGCCTGCTTGCCGCGCTTTATGGCGAAGGCCGCTACGGCGGCACGATCTCGATCCGCATCGACGGCCGGGAAGCTGCCGACCTACCGCCTGACGCGACCGTGGCTTCGACCGCGCAGGTCGCCATCCGCGTCGACCCGGGCCCGGAGTTCCAGTTCCGTGATGCCGAGATCATCAACCAGGCACCGTTCACGACTGACAAGCACGACATCGTGCCGGACCCGGCTGAGGAGGGCTTTCGCGCTGGCGAACTCGCCCGCTCCGGCACCATCCTTCAGGCCGAGCGAATTGCCGTGGAAGCGTGGCGCCAGCAGGGACATGCCAAGGCGACCATCGCCGACCGCCGTATCGTCGCAGCGCATGAGGCCGATGTCGTTGACGCCCGCCTGACGGTCGATCCGGGTCCCAAGGCCTATTACGGCCCGGTCATGGTCCAGGGTACCGAACGGATTGATCCGGAATGGCTCGCCTGGATGACCGGCATTCACGAGGGACAGGAATACGATCCTGACGATTTTAAGCGCGCCAGCACCCGCATCGCCCGTCTCGACGTGTTCAGCGCCGCGCGTTTCCACGAAGCCGACGAACTTGGTCCCGGCGGCCTGCTGCCGATCACTTACATCGTCCAGGAACGCAAGGCGCGCCGTTTCGGCGTCGGCGGCACTTGGTCGAGCATCGACGGCCTCGGCCTCGAAGCCTTCTGGCTGCACCGCAACCTGTTCGGCCGTGCCGAGCGGCTGCGTATCGAGGGCAAGGTCGCGGGCATCGGCGAGACGTTCAAGCCGGATGAGTTCACCTACCGGGTGGGCGCGACCTTCGTGAAGCCGGGCGTCTGGACGCCCGACACCGACTTCTCCGCTTCGATCTTCGGCGACCGCGAGGTGCTGGAAGCGTATACGCGCACGGCAATCACCGGCACCGCGGGCTTCTCACACATCTTCAACGACCAGCTCTCGGGAAAGCTCTTCGCCACCGCCACCCAGGCGCGCTACGAAGACGATGAGTTCGGTCGCCGCGACTTCACGACCTTTGGCCTGCAAGGCACCCTCACCTACGATTCGCGCGACAACGCCGCGGACGCGACCGAGGGCGTGTTCCTTGAGGCGAATGTCCTGCCCTTCTACGAATTCCAATATGGCAATCCGGCCATCAAGGCCGTTGCGGAAGCCCGCGCCTATTACGGCTTCGGCAAGGACGACCGCTTCGTTCTCGCCGGCCGCGTGAAGGTCGGCTCCCTCGTCGGCCCGTCGGTCGACCAGTTGCCGCCCGACCTGCTGTTCTTCGCTGGCGGCGGCGGTTCGGTGCGCGGCTATGCCTACCGCAACATCGGTGTGACTACGCCATCCGGCAACGTCATTGGCGGGCGCTCGCTCGCCGAAGCCTCGATCGAGGCGCGCATGCGCGTCACCGACACCATAGGCGTCGTCGGCTTTGCCGACATCGGCTATGTCGGCGCTGACACCATTCCCGATTTCAACGAGGATGTGCGCATCGGCGTCGGCGCCGGTCTGCGCTATCTTACGGGTCTCGGCCCGATCCGCCTCGACGTGGCCGTACCCCTGGATCGCCGGTCCGGCGATCCGAGCGTCGGCGTCTATGTCGGCATAGGACAGGCTTTCTGATGCGTATCCTGCTTGCTCTATTCGTCTTCCTCTTCGCGGCTCCCGCCTTCGCGCAGGATGCCTCGCCCGAGGAAGAGCGCGGCTGGCTGCTGTCCTTCATCGAGGACAAGATATCGGCGCCGAACCGCCAAGTGCGCCTGCAGAACATCCAGGGTGTGCTTTCCTCCGACGCCGTTATCGGCCTGATCACAGTGGCCGACGCCGACGGCGTCTGGCTGCGTATCGAGAACGCCCGCATCGTCTGGAGCCGTTCTGCTCTCGTCTTCAGCCAGCGCCTGCAGATCGACACCCTTGCCGCTGACCGGATCGAGGTCTTGCGCCGCCCGCTGCCGGACGAAAGCGCTCCCGCGCCCGAGGCGACCTCGTTCCAGATCCCAGAGCTGCCGGTGGCGGTCAATCTCGACTCGCTCGAGGTACCACACGTCGTATTCGGCGAAGGCGTCTTTGGTCTTGCGTCGGAACTGTCGGTCAACGGCCGTATCCGGCTTGAGGACGGGAATCTCGACACCGCGCTCGAGATCGACCGCCTCGATGGCCCCGGCGGCCAGTTCGACCTGACCGCCACCTACACCCGCGAAAGCGAGCAGCTGGACCTTTCGCTCAACCTCACCGAGCCCGAAAACGGCGTCGTCGCCAACCTTCTCGGCATTGAAGGCCGCCCGCCGGTGGCGCTTGCTGTGACCGGCAGCGGTCCGCTTTCGCAAATCGACATCGACCTCGCGCTCGACGCTGACGGCGAGCGCGTCCTCAGCGGCGAAGCGGCACTGCGCCGCCAGGCGGAGGGCCTTGACTGGTCCGCGGACCTCGGCGGCCCGATTGCCCGCCTCATCCCGGCACAGTTCCGCGACTTCTTCGGCGCAGATACGCGCCTCACCGCCAACGGCATCCAGCTCGACGCCGGCGGTATGCGCCTTGATGCCTTGCGGATCGACAGCGCCGCACTCGACCTCGACGCCTCCGCCGAAACCACCGTCGACGGCTTCCTGCGCCGCCTCGACCTCAAGGGCGCACTGGACGACGGCACGGATACCCCCATCGTGCTGCCGGTTCCGGGCGGACAAACCACCGTCAACCGCGCCGACTTCAATCTCTCCTTCGGCGAAGGCGACGAATGGTCCGGTCTTATCACCGTGCAGGATCTTGCGACCGCCGAGTTCGCGGCGGGCAACACCCAGATCAACCTCACCGGCACCAAGCAGAACATCGACGACCCGTTCACCCGCCGCCTGACTTTCGCGATCGACGGCAATGTCTCAGAGATCACCGCGAAGCGCGCTGACGTTGCCCAGGCGCTCGGCGACCGCATCACGCTCGATGTCGATGGCTCCTGGAATGCGGAGGAGCCGATCCGGCTTACTCAGGCGCTCCTCTCCGGCGAGGCTCTGACCGCCTCGCTGATCGGCGAGATCGCGGAAATGGCCTACAATGGCGCCATCGAGGTCAAGGCCGACAGCATCGCCCCCTTCTCCGGCATCGCTGGACGTGATCTCGCGGGATCAATCGACCTTCGCGCCAACGGCAAGGTCGAGCCGCTGACCGGCGCGTTCGATCTCGTCATCGAGAGCGCCAGCGACAATCTTCAGGTCGGCGTAGATGCGGCCAACAATCTGCTCGCCGGCCGCACCACCATCAAGGGCCGTGTCGCTCGCGGCGAGGATGGCCTCAACGTCAAAAATCTGCGCGTCGGCAACGACCGCGTTGAAATAACTGCTGACGGTTCGATCGCGACCGGCACTGCCGACTTCGACTACGCGCTCAACCTCTCCGACCTCGCACTGCTGACGCCGCAGGCGCAGGGGCGGCTGGAAGCGACGGGCAAGATCGCCGGCACGGACGGCAATCTTGCGCTCAACACCATCGCCCGTGTGCCATCCGGCTCGCTGGCCGGAAAGCGCCTCACCGACGCCAGCGTCACTTTCGATGGCGTGCTGGCCAATGGCGCGCTCGACGGCACGCTTGGTGGCGACGCCTTCATCGACGGCGTGCGCACGCAGCTTTCCGCAGGTGTTTCGGTCGCGGAAGGCCAGCGTCGCCTGACCGACCTCGACTTCACGACTGGCGGCGCCCGCGCCACCGGCTCGGTGACGCAGAATGCGAACGGTCTCATCGACGGCGAAATTAAAGTCGAGGCGGCCGACATTTCCACTGCCGCCGCCCTCTTCCTGGCCCAGGCCAGCGGTGCGCTGAACGCGGACATCCAGCTTTCGCACGCCGACGGGATCCAGAATGCCAACGTCACCGCCACCGCGCGGGACCTGCGCATCAACGAGAACCGCGTCGGCCGCGCCGACATTCAGGCTGCGGCCCGCGACCTGTTCAACGTCCCGGCCATCGACGGCACGGTGAAGGCCGAGCGGGTCGTTGCCGGAGGCGTCGACTTCTCGACCATCAACGCCACTGCAAGCACTGCCAACACCGTCACCCGGTTCCAGGCAGATACGGCTCTTGCCAACGGCGCACATGGCGCGGCGCGCGGCTCGCTCGCTCCGCAGGACAATGGCTGGCGCCTGGCGCTGGACGAAGCTTCATTCGGCCAGGGTGCGATTGCAGCACGCCTTGCGCAGCCCGCCGCCATCCGCGTTGCCGGCGAACGCATCGCCATCGACACGTTCGAGATAGACGTTGGAGGTGGCCGCATCACAGTGCGTGGAGATGCTTCGGAAGCCCTCGACCTCAACGTCGCCATCTCGCGCCTGCCGCTGTCGATTGCCAACCTCGTTCGTGCGGACCTTGGTCTCGGTGGCACTCTGGAAGGAGAGGCGCGCATCCGCGGCACGCGCTCGGCACCGCAGGCCACCTTCAGCGTTCGTGGCTCGGGGCTGCAGGCTTCGGCGCTGCAAGCGGCTGGCATCACCACAATGGATGCTTCCGTCTCCGGCAGCTTCGCCAACAACGTCGTCAAACTGACCTCGGCATCGGCGAACAGCCCGCAAGGCCTCACCCTGACCGCATCCGGCGATATTCCGCTCTCGGGCAACGGCCTCTCGGTAAACCTCAACGGCTCGGCACCTCTGACCCTCGCCAACCGATTCCTCGCCGATCGCGGCACGCAGCTGACGGGCATTGTGGAGGTCAACGGCTCCGTCTCCGGCAGCCTCCAGCAGCCGTCCATCCGCGGCATGTTCTCGACCAGCGGTGCGCAGCTCGTCGATCCCGATTCGAACCTGCGCCTGTCGTCGATCAACGTCATGGGCGCGATGGAAGGCGAAACCGTCACGATCCGCTCGGCCAACGCGGCGCTTGCGTCCGGTGGCTCGGTCAGCGCAACGGGCACCGTTTCGATCAACTCGGCGGCGGGCTTCCCGGCCGACATCCGCATCCAGCTTAACCGGGCGCGCTATGCCGACGGCGACATGGTTGTCGCCACCGTCAGCGGCAACCTTGCCGTTGGCGGGGCGCTGGCCCGCGATCCGCAGCTGACGGGCGAACTGAACGTCGAGCGGGCAGAGATCACCGTCCCCGACAACTTTGGCGGCAGTGCCGCCGCGCTCGATGTGATTCACAAGAACGCTCCGGCGGGCGTCCGCGAGACGTTGGTACGTGCCCGCGCCAATGACGGCACGCCTGTCCCCACCGCTCGCCCAAGCGTCCTGCGCCTCAATGTTGGCGTCAACGCCCCTGCCCGCATCTTCGTGCGCGGCCGTGGCCTCGATGCCGAACTTGGCGGCCGTGTCCAGTTGACCGGCCCGGTGACCGACATCCAACCGGTCGGCGGCTTCAAGTTGATCCGTGGCCGTCTCGGCATTCTCGGCCAGCGCATCACCTTCGACGAAGGAACGGTGACTCTTGTCGGCGACCTCGATCCCTATCTCGATTTCGTTGCCCGGTCGGAGGCTGCAGACACCATCGTTTACATCAACGTCCGCGGTCGCGTGTCGGACCTCGACATCTCGTTCTCCTCACAGCCGGAGCTCCCCGAGGACGAAGTGCTGGCGCACCTGATCTTCCACCGCAGCCTGTCCGAGCTGTCGCCGATGCAGATCGCGCAGCTGGCTCGAACACGAGCCTGCTCGGCAGCCTGCGCGATGCGGTAGGTCTCGACGACCTCGACGTGGTTACCGACAAGGAAGGCAACGCTGCCGTTCGGGCGGGCCGGTATATTCAGGAAAACATCTATCTCGGTGTGGAAGCCGGCGCCGGCGGCACGACCCGCGGCTCGATCAACCTCGACATCACGGAGGAGTTGAAGGCACGCGGCGCGGTCGGCACCGATGGCGACACCTCGCTCGGCGTCTTCTACGAGCGCGACTACTAGGCGGCTGCGAGACCTCCAAAACGCACACGGCCCGGATCATCTCCGGGCCGTTCTCAATTCTGGCGTCAGTGCTGGTTCTTCGGCGGGCCTCCGGGCGTTACCGTATTCGTGGCCGAAACCGGGTCGCTGGCAGGAAAGGTGTCTTCCAACCCCTCCTCCAGCTCATCGCCAGCTGCGGCGTTGCGTTCCCGTTCCGCCTCGAACGAGCGGGTGGCGGCCGTTTCCCGCACAGGCGCGGCAGCACGGCGGCTCGACCGCGAAAATGCCCAGATGGCAAGGACGATCAGGACGAGGGCAATGACCCAAGTTGTTGTCGACATGTCGCGTTCTCCCTTCAGTCAGGGCATGAACGCGTCAGCGTGCCTTTTGCTCCACGAGGCCTTCAAGCGGCCGCGAAGGCATCCCAAAGCAGCTTACAGCCGATGATGCCGAGAAGAATCAGCACCAGCCGGTCGAATGCTTCGCGCGACAGCCGGCGCGCGAGTGCGGCGCCGAGAGGCATGAACAGGCTGATGAGGAAGAAGGCGCCGAAGCTGATCGCAAGGTTGGTCCAGGTCAGCAGCCCAAAGTACCAAAGCGCAACGATTTGCGGCAGCGTCGAGAAGGAGAAGTAGACCGAGATGGACGCAATGAAACCGGCGCGGTCGAGCTTCAGAGCGTTGATGAAGGTCATCGACACCGGCGCCGACAGGCCGCTTGCGCCCTGCAGAAAGCCGGCAGCCATGCCTGCAGGAACGCTGAGCAGCTTGGCGAGCGCGAGTTCCAACTTCCAGTCAGGCTTTGTCAGGCGCAGCGCGATGTAGGCGAATACCGCGATGGCGACCATCAGGGTCAGCGTCGACTGAGAGAACGACACAAGCACTGCGGTGCCGATGACGACGCCGATGCAGCCGGCGATCGCAAAGCTCCACACGAACAGCTTCGACGGCTGCGCCGCGCGATAGGTCCACGACTGCCAGATGTTGGTGAGGAGATTCGGCATCAGCATGACGACGACGGCGAACTTGACGCCGAAGAACATCGTCAGCACCGGCACCGCCAGCACCGGAGCGCCAGCGCCGGTTGCGCCCTTGAGGACGCCCCCAAGCGCGAGCGCGATAACGACAAGTGCGATGCTGGTATAGTCGACGGCCATTCTGATGCGCTCCCCCGCAAGTCCGGCAAAAAGCCGGAGCCGCTTGTCTGCCTCGCATGCTCACATGTCAAGGCGGTTAAAAAGTGCTTCAGGGGTGTTCCAACTCGCGCGCGTTCGTGCGAAAGAGCCACGACTTCCCGCATACATCGAGGAACCGTTGACGACGCTCACGATCCGCCACCCGGACGCTTGGCATCTGCACCTGCGCGAGCGCGCAGTTCTGAAAGCAGTTTCGCCATTCGAAGGGGTCGCTTTTTCGCGCGCATCGGCCGGATGGCTGCGGGACCGCCATTTCCGTTCCACCGAATTCTCGTCGCCGGCGCTTTATGGCGTCCGACCGAGCTGCTAGCAGAAAATACACTCAACGAAGGGGTGAAGCCATGTTCTCCAACACATTTCCCGACCGGGCCGTCGCAGCTGAAATCGTCGCGAAGATGTTGCTGGAGATCGGGGCGGTCCACATCCGCGCCGACGAGCCCTACACCTTCACCTCCGGCCTCGCGAGCCCGGTCTACACCGACTGCCGCAAGCTGATCTCCTTCCCACGCATCCGCTCGGCGATCATGGACCTCGGCACCTCGATCGTGCTGCGCGACGCAGGCTTCGAGCAGTTCGACGTGGTGGCGGGCGGCGAAACGGCAGGCATCCCCTTCGCGGCATGGATGTCGGACAAGCTCGGCCTGCCGATGGTCTATGTCCGCAAGAAGCCGAAGGGCTTTGGCCGCAACGCTCAGATCGAGGGCTCGCTCACCGAGGGCCAGCGCGTGCTGCTGGTCGAGGATCTGACCACCGATGGCGGCAGCAAGCTGAAGTTCGCCGAGGCGCTTCGCACCGCCGGCGCCGTCGTCGAGCACTCCTTCTCGCCCTTCTACTACGGCATTTTCCCGGATACCCCGCAGCGCCTCGCCGACGCCGGCCTCAAGCTGCACTACGTCGCCACCTGGTGGGATGTGCTGAAGGTTTGCCGCGAGGAGAAGCGCTTCTCCGAAGAGGCGCTCGCGTCCGTGGAGCAGTTCCTCAATCAGCCGCTGAAGTGGTCGGCCGACCACGGCGGCATTGCCGAACTGAAGCGCTAAGCGCCATCACCCGCAGCGGGCTTCGGCCCGCTGCCTATTGTGCCTCTTCGATCACGCGCCGGATCGCATCGAAGGAGAAGGCAGGCGGGCTGCCCGTCTGCTCCGGCTCTGCCTTTTGTTCGGGCTCCTCGCGCGGCGCAGGCTGCGGCACCACGTTCACATGATCGTCCAGTGAATTTGCCGGCAGGAACGGCGCTGGCTCTTCCAGGCTGTCCTGCTCATCGGGCGCCGCGGCATCGGCGGGCTCATCGGCTGCCGGTTCATCCGCAGGCTGCTCGGGTTCAGGCGCGCTTGCCGGCTGCTCCGGCTCCACGGCGGTTCGTTCTTCCTCCGCACGCCGGGCCGCGTCCTCCTCTAGCTGCTTTTGCAGCCGCTCGAGACGTTCGGCCTCATTCCGTGCGCGCTCGGCTTCCTGCTCTGCCTTGATCCGCGCCTGCTCGATCGCCGTAAAGTAGCGAACCTCGCGACGAAGGCGCTGTCGCTCAAGCAACGCCGACTGCATCGCCGCGATGCGCTCCTGCTCTCGTTCCAGCGCGCGCTGGGTAAAATACTGGCCAAGCGGATCGGTATCGACCGTCACCTCGATCGCATCGAACGGGCCCGATGCAGTGAAGCGCACCGCAGGTTCCGATCCCACCAGCGCGTGCTTGCCGGGGTCGTAGGTCAGCGTCGAGTTCGCTGTGAACGTGCCCTGCTGCAGGTTCGCCTGCATCTCAAGTCCAAGGGTCGCGCCGGGCGCGCCGAGGCGCACCGGCGGGGCGCGCAGCACACCGTTGGTGATGGTGAAGGCAACGTCGGCGCTCTCGACCGGGAAGCTGCCCTGCCGCACGGGCGGCGCGGCAAACCTCCGGGTTGCCTCCGCATCGATCTCGGTCCCGAGCTCGTCCGCGGACTTCAGCAGATCTGCGAAGGCGTCAGGCGAGACGCCCGCAATTGCAGCGCCGTTGAGGTGGGCCGAGCCCGAACCGGCCAGCGAGGAGACCAGCCCGTCGATCGACTTGCCGTTGGCGGTAAAGGTCGTCGACAGTTCGATCTCGCCGGTCAGCCCGTTGTCGCCGAACAGTATGCGGGCATCCGCACCGGCGAGTTTCAGCTGACCCGAGAGCATCCCGGAGCCCGAATTATTGCGGAACTCGGCATTGCCGGTGAGTTGGCCGCCATAGGCGTTGCCGATGAAGCGCGATATCGCGGCGCCGTCCTGGCCGAGGTTCAGCGTGAAGCGCGCGTCGTCGGAGTGCCAGCCACCGCCTGCGGTGAGCAGCGTCACGCCAAAATCGAGTTCGGCAGTGAACGGGGCGGAGACGGTCGTGGCGAACGGCGTCGTCGGCCATCCATCCTCTGCTGCCTGCAGCGCCTGCGCGCTCACCAGCATTTCCGACACCAGCCTGAGGTCGAGATTGGAGAGCTGTAGCGCGCCAGTTAGGTGAGGCGCGCCCTCGCGCAGCTGCGCGTTGATGTCCCCGTCGATCGTCGTCTCCGCGACCCGGCCCGTCAGGCCGGACAGGACCAGCAGGCCCTCCTGTTCGTCCAGTTCCGCCTTGATCGACACCGGCAGGCCGTAGCCGAAGCCGGGAAGAGATATGCCCGCGGTTGCCAGCCACGGCTCGAGGTCGTCCGCCACCAGCGCGGCGCTGCCATTCAGCGTGATGTGTTCGTCGGCGAGTGCTGCTTCGCCCTGGAAGCTCGCCGACAGGCCATCGCCGATGAACAGGAACTTCGTCTTGCCGCCCCCGGCAAGCTGGCCCTCGAAGCTGAACTCGGCACTGCCCTGCCCGATCATGCCGAGCGGCAGGCTGGGCATGCCCGCGAGCGCATAGAGCGCTGAGGCATCGTCGTTACGCGCCGACAGCTCCAGCTTCATCGCGCTGTTTTCGAGACCTCCGAGAATGTCGCTGGCAGAGCCCGCAAGCGAGAAGGTCGTACCGCCAGCTTCGCCCGAGGCGCTGACGGCAAGGCCAAGCACCTCACCCGCCTTGGCCGAGGTGCCGACGACGCGGATCGAGGCGTCCTCGAACAGGCCCGGATAGCCGACGCTGTGGTCCGCCAAGGACGCAATGATCTTGTTGTTGGGGAAGCGCTCGCCGAGCGCCTCGACGAGCGGCGCAAGGTCGGCGGCGATGATGGTTGCATCAATGGTGCCCGCCGGCTCCGTACCGACGTTCTTGACCGAACCGGTTGCGCTGACATTGGCTCCCGCGAGCCCCCCAATCGACAGCTTGTCGATTTCGAGCGTGCCGTCCTTGAGGCGCAGCGCCGTMYCCAGCGACTCGGCAGTCAGGCCAGCCGCCGTCACCGGCCCGGCGGCGATCTGGAACTCGATGTCGCGGTCAGCGTGGCGCGTCCTGCCCTCGTCGCTGATGAACAGCGACGCCAACGCGCTCATGCCCTCCACGTCGAGTTCATTGCCATCGAGCTTGAGCGACATCGACGGCTTCTGATTGGCAGGCGTCCGGCTGACGATCTCGCCGGTGAACTTGGCCTTGCCGAGGATCAGTTCGAGATCCTCGAACAGCTGCTGTTCCGCGGAAAGATCGACCTTGGCGCTGAAACCTGCTGCCGGCAGTCGCCGGATCACGTCATCTACGTCGCGTGCTAGCCAGGCGGCGAAGCCCGACGGCTGGCCGACTGCGAGGAGCAGCGAGCCCTTGAAGCCGAGATCGTCGCTGACGGTAAGGTCGCCGCTGGCTTCAAGCGTCGCCCGGCCCGGAAGCGTCGCACCAAGCGAAGCAATCGCCCAGCCGCCTTCGGCCGGCGCTGCGTGCAGGTGGACGTCGCGGATCGTCGTGTCGCCAGCCACGACCGCCGGCAGCGCGACCTCGATGCGGCCCGGAATGGCCGGGCGCGGCATGTCGAGGAGGAAGTCGCGGACGGCGGCGATGCGCGTCTCCAGGCTGACAGCACCGCTCTCGGCCGAAATCGCCTCGTCGAACCGCACCTGGGCGCCATCGGCGCTGATGAAGAAGCTCGGCTGCGGGCCAAGGTCGAACTCCGCACTCCCCTCGGCGATGTAGGGATCGTCGAGAGGCCCAGTCTCGAAGCGGAACTTTTCGACCTTCAGCGCCGCGTGATCGAACAGGAAGTTGCCGCCAACGCGGTAGGCGGGCGGCCCCTCCTTCTCGGCAGGCTGTTCCCCAAGCGCGGACGCGTTGAGGCGGAAGTTGCCGGCATATTCCGCGCGACCATCCTCAACCCGCGCGGTGCCGTCCGTCTCCAGAGTGAAAGGATAGGCCTCAGGCTGCGCGCGGACGCGAATGCGCATGCCGTTTTCGTCGACCGCGCCGGTGCTGATCGAAAGCGCCGTGCGCATGCCGTCGAGACGCAGCGAACCTTCCATCCGCCACGGGCCCGCCAGCGAGCGCGCCGACAGCTCGGCATTGACCTCGGTCAGCGTATGCGTGCGCCCACTCGCGGCGTGACGGAGGACGGCCTTGCCTTCGGTTATCGTCAGCTTCTCGAGCGAGACGTGCGTGGCGCCGAGCGGCACCGAGGGACGTACCGCCCAGTCGAGCGCGCCGTCCTCGGCAACGTCAATCACGACCGACGGGCGAACTAGCCGCATGTCGAAGATGTGGATGTTGCCCTGCATGAACGGGGCAAGCTCGGCATCCATCGAGAAGGTCTCGACGGTCATCGCCGGCTCACCGGGCTTGATGCCGGCGACAACAACGTCCGTGAAGGTGATGGAGGGAAATGGCAGCAGGCGCGCCGACGCGTCACCCCTGACCGTGACCTCACGGCCGAGGATGCGTCCCGCCTCGCGCTCAAAGTCGGCGCGATAGGAGGTCCAGTCGACGAAGTAGGGCCCCACCAGCGCTGCGGTCAGCGCCAGCACGAGCAAACCGCCTATGGCGACGAATAATCGGGCCAGCCTGCTTCTCCCGCCAAATTTGCCAAAGCCGGCAGTACTTTACCCTCAATCGCGTGTCGATAAAGTGGCAAAAGCCTCTCAGGCTGCAGGAGGCAGAGTCTTCCCCGGATTCATGATGTTGAGCGGGTCGAGCGCCTGCTTGATCATGCGCATGAAGTCGACGCCATCGCCCACCTCGTGGCGCAGGAATGCCGTCTTGCCCTGCCCCACGCCATGCTCACCGGTGCAGGTGCCGTCCATGGCGATCGCGCGCAAGTTGAGCCGTGCGACAAAGGCCTCCATCGCCGCAATCTCTTCCGGGCTCGACGGGTCGGTCATCACCTGGACGTGGAAATTGCCGTCGCCGACATGGCCGACGATCGGTGCGATCAGGCCGGAGCGGGCAATGTCCTCTTCCGTCTCGCGGATGCACTCGGCAAGGCGCGAGATCGGCACGCAGACGTCGGTCGCAAGCGCCTTGGCGCCCGGGCGCAGCGACAGCATCGCCCAGTAGGCGTCGTGCCGCGCCTTCCAGAGCTTTGTCCGCTCTTCAGCGGCCGAGGTCCACAGGAACGGCCCTCCACCATATTCGGCAACGATCTCGCCGAACATCTCGGCCTGCTCCTTCACCCCAGCCTCCGAGCCGTGGAACTCGACGAACAGGCAGGGCGAATCCGGGTAGCCCAGCTGGGCATAGCCGTTCAGCGCCTTCATGCCGAGCGTGTTGACGAGTTCGATGCGCGCGACGGGTATGCCCATCTGGATCGTCGCGATCACTGCCTGGCACGCAGCCTCCACGCTGGGGAACGGGCAGACGCCGCCGGAGATTGCCTGCGGGATGCCGTAGAGTTTCAGCGTCAGCCCGGTGATGACGCCGAGGGTTCCTTCGGACCCGACGAGCAGACGGGTGAGGTCGTAACCGGCAGACGACTTCTTGGCACGCTGCCCTGTCCTGATGACGCGGCCGTCGGCCATCACAGCCGTCAGCGACAACACGTTCTCCCGCATAGTGCCATAGCGCACCGCATTGGTGCCGGATGCCCGCGTCGAGGCCATGCCCCCAAGGCTCGCATTCGCGCCCGGATCGATCGGGAAGAACAGGCCGGTGTCCCGCAGATACGCGTTCAGCTCCTCGCGGGTGATGCCCGGCTCGATGGTGCAGTCGAGATCCTCGGCGTTGACGGAAATGATCCGGTTCATTCCGGAAAGATCGATACAGATGCCACCGCCCGGCGCGTTGACGTGGCCCTCAAGCGAGGTGCCGGTGCCGAACGGGATCACCGGCACGCGGTGCTCGGCGCATGCCCTCACCACCGTCTGCACATCTTCGGTCGACTTTGCGAAGACAACGCCGTCAGGCAGCTGCGAGGGAATGTAGGTCGTCGTGTGGGCGTGTTGCCCGCGGATCGCCTCGCCCGTCTGGAAACGGTCGCCAAATCGCTGCCGCAAGATCTCGACGACAGCGGCGATGCCGGTTTCATTTCTCTCGACTGCCTGAAGATCGGCCAGAGCCATCAGCGCTTCTCCCCTGCGGCGGCTAAGCTTGTGTAACCACCATGTTTCCTTTATCCGCTATGAGCAAAGCCCGATCTTCTTGTCCAGCGCCAGAACTGCAAAGGAGCCGAGCCAAAATGCCTGTCGCAGCTCCGTTCATCTCCCGCGTCCTGGAGATCCAGCCGGAATGGATCGACTACAACGGCCACCTCAACATGGCCTATTACAACGTCCTTTTCGACCAGGGCGCAGATGAAGCCTTCGCGCATTTGGGTATGGGCCCTGACTATGCGCGCGAGCGGCGCCTGACGACCTACACGGCGGAGATCCACGTCTGTTACGTGCGCGAGCTGCATCTGAGCGACAAGGTTACCTGCTCGCTGCACCTTCTCGATTACGACGAAAAGCGCTTCCATTTTTACCAGGAGCTGCGCCATGTCGACGGCTGGCTGTCGGCGACTTGCGAGAACCTGACGCTCCACGTCGACATGAACGGCCCGAAGGTGTGCCCGATGCCGCCGGACATCCTCGCCAACATCGAGGCGATGCGGGCCGAGCATTCCATTCTGCCGCGACCGGAGCGCGCCGGTCGCTCCATCGGCATCAAGCGCAAGGCCTGACCACCGCTGCGGAGGGTTTGGAGCGCGTTTGCACCCGAAACGGCGTAAAATGGCAGGAGCCACCGCGCGCAGTGGCGTGTGGTGAAGGCGCAGTGCCGTACAGGCGCTCACCCGCTCCGGTTTGCCGCGAGGCTTGTCTCGACTGGAACTGGCATGTAGGGACGGCCGACCAACAGGACGAAACATGACGGATTTCATTGCAAAGGCGGTTCTGAAGCGCGACGTTTTCTCGGAAACGCAGAAGGGGTATCTGGCCGGCGAACCTGACAAGGTGGTGATCCGCCGTGTCGTGACCGCCTCGCCGATCTGGACGCGTCCGCTCGCCTGGATTCTTGCGCGCCGCGAGATTGCCGCGTTACGTGCGGTAAAGGGAATTGAAGGCACGCCGCAGCTGATCAATACGGATAAGGATGGGCTCGAGCGCACCTGGACCGAAGGCGCGCCGCTGCACCTCGCCCGCCCCTCCTCACGCGAGTTCTACAAGGATGCATTCCGGCTGCTGCGGCAACTGCGCCGCGCCGGCATCACCCACAACGACCTTGCAAAGCCGCAGAACTGGCTGATGACGCCGGAAGGCCGCGCATCGGTCATCGACTTCCAGCTCGCCTCGCGCCACCGGCGCCGCGGCGCCCTCTACCGCTTCATGGCCTATGAGGACTTCCGCCACCTGCTGAAGCAGATGCGCTCCTTCGCGCCGGATCTGATGACGCCCACCGGCAAGCGCATCCTCGCCCGCCGCTCGCTGCCGAGCCGCATCTGGATGGCGACCGGCAAGAAGGTCTACAACCTGATCACCCGCGGCATCTTCAACTGGTCAGACGGCGAAGGTACCGGCGACCGCCTTCAGCACGAGGGCGAGATCATCACCGCCGCTCTGCAGAAGGTGCCGGGTGTGCGCGACGTTGCGCTCACCCTCTACCCGCTGCCGCGCAAGGGCGTCGGCCTCTACGCCTTTGTGGAGGCTGATGGCGACATCAGCGCCCAGCTGCGCGCCTCGCAGGACAATCTGGAAAACGGCGCGCGCGCCGACCTCGTTCAGCAGGTCGCTGCCCTGCCCCGCACCGCCGAGGGCGAGGTCCGCCATGACCTTCTCAGCCTCGTTGCGATGAACCAGATCCCGGACCTCACCGCGATCATCGAACGGGATCCGGCGCTCGCCGCCATCGTGTCGCCGATAATTGCCGGCAGGCTCAACTTCACCGACCGGCGCATCAGCCGGCTCGAAACGGCAACCAACGCGTAGGCTTTCCGCGTTCGCACAGAACAAGATGCGAACAAAGTCTGGCCTTTCCGTTTAGAATCACTACATTCCAGCGACATGCCAGGCTTCGCCGACGACATACCCTTCTTTGATGAGGACGATCTGCCGCCCCGCCCCGCTGCGGCGTCTGCGCCTGCGGGTGGACCTGCGGGCGGCATTGCCGCGCGTGCCATGGCCGCACGCCAGGGCGGCAACCGCGCACCCGATTATCTCTCCGGCCTGAACCCGGAACAGCGACTCGCGGTCGAGACGACCGAAGGTCCGGTGCTGGTGCTCGCCGGCGCGGGCACCGGCAAGACGCGCGTACTGACGACCCGCATCGCCCATATTCTTGCCACCGGCAAGGCGTGGCCGTCGCAGATCCTTGCGGTGACCTTCACCAACAAGGCGGCGCGCGAAATGAAGCAGCGCATCGGCGTGCTCGTCGGCGAGGCGGTCGAGGGGATGCCGTGGCTCGGCACCTTCCACTCGATCGGCGTCAAGATTCTCCGCCGTCATGCGGAACTGGCGGGGCTGCGCTCCGACTTCACCATCCTCGACACCGACGACGTCATTCGGCTGATCAAGCAGCTCATCCAGGCCGAGGGCCTCGACGATAAGCGCTGGCCCGCGCGCCAGTTCGCCCAGATGATCGACGCTTGGAAGAACAAGGGCCTGTCGCCCGACGAAATTCCGGAAGGCGATGCGCGCGCATTCGGCAATGGGCGCGGCCGCGAGCTCTACCGCGCCTATCAGGAGCGGCTGACTACGCTGAACGCCTGTGACTTCGGCGACCTGCTTTGCCACCCGATCCGTATCCTGCGCAGCAACCCGGACATCCTGCGCGAGTACCACCAGAAGTTCCGCTACATCCTGGTCGATGAGTACCAGGACACCAACACGGCGCAGTACATGTGGCTGCGACTGCTGGCTCAGCGGCCGAGCAAGATGCGTCCGACAGACGCTCCGGCTACCGGCCGCGAGGCCGAACGGCTTATCGCCGGAGAAGAGCGCACGACCGTCAACATCTGCTGCGTTGGCGACGACGACCAGTCGATCTACGGCTGGCGCGGCGCGGAGGTCGACAACATCCTGCGCTTCGAGCGCGATTTCCCGGGGGCGACCGTCATCCGTCTTGAGCGCAATTACCGCTCTACCGCACACATTCTGGGCGCCGCATCGCACCTCATCGCCCACAATGAAGGCCGCCTCGGCAAGACGCTCTTCACCGAGAAGCCCAACCCGGACGATCCTAAGGTGATGGTTCATGCGGCCTGGGACTCGGAAGAGGAAGCCCGCGCCGTCGGCGAGGAGATCGAGGCGCTGCAGCGCAAGCAGCACAACCTCAACGATATGGCGATCCTCGTGCGCGCCTCGTTCCAGATGCGCGAGTTCGAAGACCGCTTCGTCACGCTCGGGGTCAACTACCGCGTCATCGGCGGCCCTCGCTTCTACGAGCGCCAGGAAATTCGCGATGCGATGGCCTATTTCCGCGTAATCGCCAATCCCGGAGACGACCTCGCCTTCGAGCGCATCGTCAACGTGCCGAAGCGCGGTCTTGGCGAGGCTGCAATCCGGCAGGTCCACGATGCTGCCCGCGCCCTTGGCGTGCCGATGCTGGAGGCCGCGGGCCGGCTTGCCGAAAGCGACGAGCTGAAGCCGAAGCCGCGCGCGGCACTGCGCGAGGTGGTGGCGAACTTTGCCCGCTGGCGCGACCTCCTCAACAATACGCCGCATACCGAGCTTGCCGAGACGGTGCTGGAGGAATCCGGCTACACCGACATGTGGAAGAACGACAAGTCGCCGGATGCGCCGACGCGGCTCGAGAACCTCAAAGAGCTCATTCGCTCGATGGAAGAGTACGAGTCGCTGCGGAGCTTCCTCGAGCACGTCGCGCTCGTCATGGACGCCGAGCAGAATGAGGAGCTCGACGCCGTCAACATCATGACGCTCCACTCGGCCAAGGGCCTCGAGTTCGACACGGTGTTTCTACCGGGCTGGGAGGAAGGCCTCTTCCCGCACCAGCGCGCGCTCGACGAGGGCGGACGCTCCGGCCTCGAGGAAGAACGCCGCCTCGCCTATGTCGGCCTGACGCGCGCCAAGCGGAACCTGCACATCTGGTTCACCTCGAACCGCCGCATCCATGGCCTGTGGCAGTCGACGATCCCGTCACGGTTCCTGGAAGAGCTGCCCGAGCAGCACATCGAGATTGCGGAAACGAGCTCGAGCTACGGCGGCTACGGCACGGGCTATGGTAGCCAGATCGGCGGCCGCAATCCGTATGGCGCCTCGCGCTTCGACAACGCCGGCCAGGGCTCGTTCAACAACAGCTACTCGACGCCCGGCTGGCAGCGCGCCCAGCAGAACCGCAACGAGGCGACCAACCGCAACTGGGGCTCGCGCTCGGGCCATGCGGTCGAGCGCATCGGCTATGGCGAAGTCGATTCCGGCTATGGCGCCGGCCGCACCTCGGTAAAGGGTCGCACAATCGAGGGTGAGCTGGTCGCCAAGTCGGTGACGACGACGGAGTCGCCGTTCAAGGTTGGCGACAGGGTGTTCCACCAAAAGTTCGGCAATGGCAACGTCGCCGCGATCGAGGGCAACAAGCTTACGATCGACTTCGACAAGGCCGGCCAGAAGCGCGTACTCGACGGATTCGTGACGGCGGTGTGAGCGCCGCGAGCCTGGCACGCACAAGTTGAAGCGAGGGCGCGCCTCTATGCCCCTTCACTCATCGTGTTGATGCTTGGCGCGGACGCTTGCGCCGCACTGCAGCGTGATCGTTCAGGCCTGGATCCCCTGCTCGGGCCCGCTTCGCGGGCTTGGCGGGGATTTCGAAGATGGGCACGTAAGCGCCCCACAGGGCAGAGCGCTTCCGCAGCACAGCCAGAAGCACCTAGGCGCCCATGGCTTCCACTCCCGCTCAATATCCGGAAAACCCTACCTTTTCTCATCGTCATGCTCGGGCTTGACCCGAGCATCCATGCCTGAACGGTCAGAACTGGACGCAGCCGCCGACACCGCGCTTCGACGAGAACCAGCCTTCCGTTACTACAACCTTCCACACGCTAAGAATGTGAGACAGAATAATTCGACTTTTACGTGTATTTTAGTAGTCTCACAACTGCAGGCAATGGTGCCTGTATCTTCCGCTCCATGCGGTTTACCTCCGGGCCCCTTCCGTCACACTACCCCCGCGGCGGAAGGGGCGCCGAAGCCGAAATTCTCCGCAACGTCCAGGCAACAAAAAACCGGCCCGAGGCCGGTTGTTCCGTTCATAGGGTGGTCGAAGGGAGACGGGAAGGCCCGCCATTCCCTTCGACCTGAGCGCCTCCCGTTAGCGGGGGGCGGGGATCGGGAGGCGCTCGCCGATGGGCGCAAGACCTCAGCGGGAGGAGGTTGGAGGGTGGCCTCAGGACCCTGCGCCCGACCGGTTAGTGCCGGCGGCGACCAGAGGACTGGGACTGGACCTTGCTCCAGGAATTGCCGAACGAACCACCGCCGATGATGCCGTTGCCCACCGCGTTCTGGCTGCCGGTGACGTTGCCATGGCCTACATTGTTGTTGTTGCCCTTTACGATGCCGGAAACAACATTGCCGCTGAGGATGTTGGCGTTGTTGAGCAGCCCGATCCCGCTCAGAAGGGCAATGTTGCCCGTCTGCACCGACGGCGAAATGTTGACGAAGCCGCCATAGGACGACTGGGTAGTTCCGCTCTTGCCCCAGCCTCCGGCCATGGCCGGAACGGCGGCGAAGGTCAGCGTCGAGGATAGCGCAGCGAATGCAATCAGCTTCAGCATTAGACTTCTCCCTTGGTAATCGAAGTCTTCTGCCCAGCGGTTAATCTCCGAGCCAGAGAAAATCACTAACGGAAAATTAATACAATCGAAAATTGCAGAGTAACTCAAGTACACGCACGAAACATTCGATTAATACTAATGCGCGTAATTTAGTTTAAATTTTATACAAGCAAGGAAGCAGCCTCAGATGTTCCATTTCTCGATGAATTCCATAGGCGACAGCACCTGCATGTCGGGAATGGCTTCGGCCAGCTTTTCCTCCGGCCAGTCCCACCAGGCGAGCGCCTTGAGCGCCGTGGCCACGTCATCATCGAAGCGCATGCGGATGCGCCGTGCAGGGACGCCCGCAACGATCTCGTAGTCGCCCACCGGCTTCGTTACCACGGCGTTCGCGCCGATCACCGCTCCGTCGCCGACCGTCACGCCTGGCATGATGACGGCGCCGTGCCCGATCCACACGTCGTTGCCAATCGTGACCTGCTTCGCACGGCGGCGCTCGCGAAACTCCTGGTCGACGCCCTGGAATTTGAAGAACTCATTCGGGCGGTAGGTGATCTTGTGCGTCGACACCCGCTCCATCGGGTGCTCCAGCGCGTTGATCCGCACATTCGCGGCAATCGAGCAGAATTTTCCGATGGTGGTGTAGATCGCCTCGCCGTGGCGCTCGAAATAGCTGAAGTCGCCGACCTTCACCTCGCGCAGCACGACGCGCTCGCCGATGACGACGTGGCGGCCGAGCTTGCAGGATTTCAATTCCGCGGTGGGATGAATGCGCGGGTCGCCATGCGGCGCCCCCGCCTTTTCCTTGGACATGATCAGTCTCGGGTCATCAGCATCCGCATCAGGACGTCCGAGCGGAAGACGAAGTGCTGCACCAGCGCGCCGGCAATGTGGAGAACAACCACAGCGAGCAGCAACAGCTTGAGGATGTTGTGGGCGCCGGCGGCGCGCCAAGTGTAAGCCGCAGCCCGATCCGCCACAGCGCCAGCATCAGGATCAGCAGGCCCATCGTCACATGGATGTTGGCAGCATCCACCGCGTCGGCCGTCGGTTCCTCGCCACTCATGACCGCGCGAAATGCGTCGCCGATGCCTTGATTGAGGAAAAACTGGAATGCGACCAGAAGGGCCACCGTCCAGTGCAGCATGATCTGCGTCGCCGAATATCCCTGCGTGCTGTCGCGTACGCTCATCGCCCTCTCCTGCCGTTGCGATCACAGTTACGTTGATCCAGCCGCGGGCGGCAAGATGGCATCTTTCAACCCGCTGCGCGAGACGGTATCAAGGTTCCATGACCGGTTTTACAGCCAGCCTCGCCCGCCCTGCCGCGCTTGCGGTCCTGGCGGTTGCGCTTTCCGCCTTTGCGGGCGTTGCCTTCGCAGGGTGGATGGAGCACGCGCCCGCGATCTTCATGGCGCTGGTCGATTCCGGCCTGTCCTGGTGCTTCTGACGCACCGGCACCATTCCTGATAAAGGGGCTTCTCCATGATGCGATCGATCCTTGTCGGCATACTCGTCGTCGTGGCGCTTGCCGTCGGCTGGATGACGTTCGACTGGTATCGCGTACAGCATACTGCCAAGGCCTTTGGCGCGCCGTTTGAACTGGTTCAGGGCAATGGCGAGCCGATCACCCAAGAGGCCCTCAAGGGGCATCCGAGCGCCGTCTTCTTCGGCTTCACCCATTGTCCGGAAGTCTGCCCCACGACCCTGTTCGAGCTCGACGGCTGGCTGAAGACACTGGGCGACGAGGGCAAGGACATCCGGGCCTATTTCGTCAGCATCGACCCGGAGCGCGACACGCCCGAGATCGTCCACAGCTACGTCACCAACGTTTCTGACCGTATCGTAGGCATCTCCGGGGAGCCCGAGAAGGTGATGGCGATGGCGAAGTCGTTTGGCATCTACTCGAAGCGCGTCGATCTCGAGAACGGCGACTACACGATGGACCACACCGCCTCGATCCTTCTCCTCAACTCCGATGGCGACTTTGCCGGCACCATTGCGTATGGAGAGAATCCTGACAACGCCATAGCCAAGCTGAAGCGGCTGGCCAAAGGTTGAACTGCATGACCCAGACCCGTCTCTATTTCGTCGCCAAGCGCCCTCTCTCCACCGACCTGTTCGCTGCGATGGAGACGCATTTCGAGGATGACGGCTATCCCCTCGCCTCGGTCGAGCTCGACGAGGACAACGGCATCGACGAGATCTCCGTCTACGCCGACAACGATGAGATCGACGACATCGAGGCGCGCATCCGCAGCCTGACCGGCGAGGCGCTGGAGATCCAGCGCGAGGAACTGCCTGATGTCGACTGGGTGGCGAAGTCGCTGGAAGGGCTGAAGCCGGTCCGCGCGGGACGCTTCCTCGTCCACGGCCGCCACGATCGCGACGAGGTGCGTGAGGGTGACATTGCGATCGAGATCGAGGCCGGCCAGGCATTCGGGACCGGCCACCACGGCACGACGGCGGGCTGCCTTGAGATGATCGCTTCGGTCGTTGCCGACGAGCAGCCGAAGAACGTTCTCGACCTCGGCACCGGCAGCGCCGTGCTTGCCATTGCCGTTGCCAAGCTCGCCCTGGTCCCGGTGCTGGCCACCGACATCGATCCGGTGGCAACGGAGGTCGCAACCGAGAACGTCGCACTCAACGGCGTGTCGCAGTGGGTGACCACGGCGACTGCGCCGGGCTTCGACGATCCGATCTTCGCCGAGCGCGGCCCATTCGACCTGATCATCGCCAACATTCTCGCCAATCCGCTGATCCAGCTTGCCCCGGAGATGGCGCGTAACGTGGTCGACGGCGGTTCCCTAATTCTGTCGGGAATTCTCGACTCGCAGGGGGACGCGGTGATCGCCGCCTATGTGGCCGAAGGCTTTCGCCACATCCGCACCACGCACCTCGAGGGCTGGGTCACCATTCACCTCAAGCGCTAGAGCGCTTCCTGCAAGGGTGGAAAAGAAAAGACCGTTTCCGGGGTATCAGTCGGAAACGGTGTGAAAGAGGTCAGTCTCTAACCTATGCAAACTAAAAAGGCGGCCCGAAGGACCGCCTTTTAGTTGTTCCGATGGCGTCGCCCCACGCTATCAGAACATGTACGGTGCACCGCGGCTGCTGCGCTCGAGATCTGCGCGGTTGTGACCAGCAGCCTTCAGGGTCTCATCGTCCAGCATCAGGAGAGCGCTGGCGACATAGCGACGGGCCTGCTTCTCGCGCGCCGTCACCATTGCGTTGACTGCATTCCGGAAGAAACCACCCTTAGCCATGCCTATCTCCTGTGCGCTC
Organism: Aminobacter sp. J44; assembly: GCF_007829415.1. Taxonomy (NCBI): domain Bacteria; kingdom Pseudomonadati; phylum Pseudomonadota; class Alphaproteobacteria; order Hyphomicrobiales; family Phyllobacteriaceae; genus Aminobacter; species Aminobacter sp. J44. Next base: position 66,502 of record NZ_VLJG01000008.1, read on the forward strand.
GGGACAACATCTTGTTGACGCATAGGTAAGGTCTGCTGACCCAAAGGACCAGTGCAGATAGCGCATGGCGACCATGCAGTTTTTGCATGTGCGAAGTGATTGTGCGCCGCAACAAGGAGCGACCGTTGCAAGGCTTCATCATGAGGTCTAGACCTGCTGGCAGTACAACCAGCAACAGAGCGGCATGATGTTCCAGTCATTCGACGTGCGCACCAATCCCTCGCAGGGCATCGAGAGGGTGGCGCTGCTACGCGCCAAACTCGCCGAACACAAGCTCGACGGGTTCCTTGTTCCGCGCGCCGACGAACATCAGGGCGAATATGTCGCCGCCTGCTCAGAGCGGCTGCAGTGGCTCACCGGCTTCACCGGTTCCGCCGGCGCGGCGCTGGTCCTGAAGGACAAGGCAATCCTGTTCGTCGACGGTCGTTACACACTTCAGGCGAAGGCTCAGGTCGATCCGGGAACGTTCCGCATTGAAAGCCTCGTTGAAAACCCGCCGGTAAAATGGCTGGAGGCCAATGGTGAGGGGCTGACGATCGGTTTCGATCCCTGGCTGCACACGATCGCCGAGGTCGAGGCCTTCGAGAAGGCCGGCATCGAGCTCACCCCGGTTGAGAACCTTGTCGACGCCGTTTGGGCGGACCGCCCTGCTCCGCCGGCCGGCAAGATCGAGATCCACCCACACGGCTTTGCCGGGGTGCTCGCTAAGGACAAGATCGCCGATCTTTCGGAATCGCTTGCAAAGAAGGGCGCAACGCACGCGGTGCTGACCGATCCGTCGTCGCTCGCCTGGGTGTTCAACATCCGCGGCAGCGATGTCGCCCATACGCCGCTCGCGCACGGTTTCGCGATCCTCAGCACCGACGAGCTGCCAAAGCTGTTCATCAGCCGCGACAAGCTAACGATCGAGACGGACGCCTATCTCACCCAGCTTGCCGACGTGCTTGAGCCCTCGCAGCTCGAAGAGGAGCTTGCCCGCATCGCCGCCCTCGGTGGCACGGTCGCGCTCGATCCGGTGCTGGCGGCCGAGAAGCTGCGGATGATCGTCGAGGAAAACGGCGGCACGACACTTGCCCTGCCCGACCCCGCCCGCCTGCCGCGTGCGACCAAGAACAAGGCGGAGCTTGCCGGCAGCCGAGCTGCGCATCGCCGCGACGGCGCTGCGGTGACCAAGTACCTTTGCTGGCTCGACCGGCAGGAGCCCGGCACGATCGACGAGATCCAGGCCGTGCAGGCGCTTGAGCAGTTCCGCGTCGCGGTCGGCGAGGAAACGCAGATGCCGCTGCGCGACATCTCGTTCGACACGATCTCGGGTGCCGGCCCCAACGGCGCCATCATCCACTATCGCGTGACCACCGGCACCAATCGCAAACTGCAGGCCGGCGAACTCTATCTCGTTGACTCCGGCGGCCAGTACCAGGACGGTACCACCGATATCACCCGCACGGTCGCTGTCGGTACGCCGACGCGCAAAATGTGCGAGCGCTACACGCTGGTGCTCAAGGGCCTGATCCAGATCTCGCTGCTGCGCTTCCCGGCGGGCACCCGTGGCATGGACATCGACGCAATCGCCCGCCGCGCGCTCTGGGCCCACGGCCTCGATTATGCCCACGGCACCGGCCATGGCGTCGGCTCGTTCCTGTCGGTGCACGAGGGGCCGCAGCGTATAGCCAAGACCGGCGCGGAAAGGCTGCTGCCGGGGATGATCATTTCCAACGAACCCGGCTACTACAAGGAAGGCGCTTACGGCATTCGCCTCGAAAACCTGATCGTCGTCGAGGAAGCCGCGCCGATCCCGGGCGGTGACATTCCGATGCACAGCTTCGAGACGCTGACGCTTGCGCCGTTCGACCGCAGGCTCATCGTTGCCGACATGCTTGATCCAGCCGAGCGCGCGTGGCTCGACGCCTATCATGCACGCGTGCTGCAGGAGATCGGGCCGATGCTTGACGGAGAGACGCTGGCCTGGCTCGAAAAGGCCGCAGCGCCGCTTTGATAGCTCTAGAGCGTATTGCGCAGCAGGATCAGCACTGCTGCGCCGCTTGCCACCATCACGATGAGATTGCCCCGCAGGGCAACAAACCCGGCGACCGCTAGCGCTGCCCATTCTGCCACGCCGCCCGTGGTCGCCGCGGGCGCGACCAATGTCGTCAAAACCGCCGCCGGCACGGCGTTCAGCCCCGCCTCCACACGCGGATGAATCCTCTCGAAGCGCGACAGCACCAGGTGGCCGCCGACGCGCGTGAGGTAGGTAACGACCGCACCGGCAATGATGATCCAGAAGGTCGCGGTCATTGGCTGACGCCTTTCCTCACCGGTACGATCGCCGCCGCGAGCAACACGCCCGCTATCGCACCGATGGAGACGTGCCAGGGCGAGCCGACGGTATTGTAGGCGATAACCGACGCGACGCTGCTCATGGCGACAATCGGAAGCCACAGCGGCCGGTCGCGAAAGTCCATCACCAAGCCGAGGAAGTAGATCGGCAACAGGAAATCGAGGCCGATCTTGTGCGGATCGGGAATCAGGTTGCCGAACGCCGCGCCAACCGCGCCCTCTGCGGTCCAGAAGACGTAGATCGGCAGCGCCATGCCGAGATACCAGGAGAAGGTCAGACCCTTGCCCTCGCCGTTCGACCGTCGCTCGGCCTCGCCAAATTGCGGGTCTGTCAGGAAGAAGAAACCCATCGTCCGCTTGACCGGCGTCCAGTGCATCACGTGCCGCGACAGCGCGGCAGAATAGAGCACGTGCCGGAAATTGACGGCGAAGATCGACAGCACGACGATCCACGCCGGGATCGACTGGCCGAAGAGTTCCAGCCCGACCAGCTGACTTGCGCCAGCAAATACCGTCGCGCTCATCAGAGCCGCCTCGCCGATGCTAAGGCCGTTCTGCACGGCCACGACGCCGAACAGAATACCGAACGGCGCCGAAGCAATAACGACCGGGGCGGAGCTCTTTACGCCCTCGAAGAATTCTTGCACGCTTCTGGAAGTCATCCGGTTTTGTTCTGCCGTTGTACTTGCCCTTACGTCGGGCTCGAAGCGTGGATGTAGGTCAGCCGGATTGCCAAGTCACATAAATTCGGTTGAGCCAATCATCAGGATTATTGGCCAACCAGCTCGAACCACTGGTCCTCGTCAATCACCTCGATGCCGAGCTCAGTCGCCTGCTTCAGCTTGGAGCCCGCGCCGGGGCCGGCGACGACCAGGTCGGTCTTCTTCGACACCGAGCCAGAAACCTTGGCGCCGAGCCGTTCGGCCATCGCCTTGGCCTCGTCGCGCGACATGCGTTCGAGAGTGCCGGTAAAGACGACCGTTTTGCCGGCGACTGGCGAGGAGATCTCGCCGACAGGCTCTTCATCGAGAGGGGTCACCTGCGCCAGCAGGGCGTCGAGCGCCTGGACGTTGTGCTCCTCCGCGAAGAAGTCGACGAGCGCCTGCGCAACAACCGTGCCGATGCCGTCGATGTCGTTGACCAGCGACTGCCACTGCGCGTTGCCAGGCAGGCCCTTGGCCGCCGGCGGCTCGGCGCTGGTCACGGTCTCGCGCAACGCGTTGAATGACAGGAAGTGGCGCGCGAGACGCTTCGCGTTGGTCTCGCCGACGTGGCGGATGCCAAGTGCGAACAGGAAGCGCGACAGCGACACCTGGCGGCGGTCATCAATCGCCGCATAGAGTTTGCGCACCGAGACGGTTCCGAAGCCGTCGAAGTTTTCGAGCTTCGTCAGGGCGCCTTCCTGCCGCTGCTTGAGCGTGAAGATGTCGGCGGGCGTGCGGATGCACAGCGACGGGTCTTCCTGCGAGAAGAAGAACTCGATCTGTTTTTCGCCCAGCCCCTCGATGTCGAAGGCGTTGCGCGAGACGAAGTGGCGGATGCGCTCCATCGCCTGCGCCGAGCAGATCAGGCCGCCGGTGCAGCGCCAGACCGCCTCGCCCTCCTCGCGCACAGCATGACTGCCGCAGACCGGACAGGCGTGCGGGAACTGGTACGGAGCGGAATCAGCGGGCCGCTTCTCAGGCACGATGTCGAGGATCTGCGGGATCACGTCGCCGGCGCGCTGGACGATCACCGTGTCGCCGACGCGAATGTCCCTGCCCTCGCGGATCGGATTGCCGTCATTGCCGATGCCGCGGATGTAGTCTTCGTTGTGCAACGTCGCGTTGGTGACGACGACGCCGCCAACCGTCACCGGCTCCAGCCGCGCCACTGGCGTCATCGCGCCGGTGCGGCCGACCTGGATGTCGATTCCTTTGAGAACGGTCGTCGCCTTCTCCGCCGGGAACTTGTGGGCGGTCGCCCAGCGCGGGCTGCGCGAGCGGAAGCCGAGCCGTTCCTGCAGGTCGAGGCGGTTCACCTTGTAGACAACGCCGTCGATGTCATAGGGCAGCTCGGCGCGCTGCGCCTCGATCGCCCGGTAGTGCTCCAGCATCTCGTCAGCCGAGCGGCAGATCTTGGTCAGCTCGTTGATCTTGAAGCCCCACGAGCCGATCCGCTGGACTGCTTCGTACTGGGTGGCCGCCAGCGGCTCGCTCGTCTCGCCCCAGGCATAGGCGAAGAATTTCAACGGCCGCCTGCGGGTGACCTCCGGGTCCTTCTGGCGCAGACTGCCAGCCGCGAAGTTGCGCGGATTGGCGAAGGTACGGCCCTGCTCTGCCGCCGCCTTCTCGTTAAGCGCAAGAAAATCGTCGCGGCGCATATAGACCTCGCCGCGCACCTCGACGATTTCCGGCGCATCAGCCGGCAGCTTCTGCGGGATCTCGTCGATCGTGCGAACATTCGCGGTCACGTTCTCGCCGGTCTCGCCGTCGCCGCGCGTTGCGGCCGTCACCAGCTCGCCGCGCTCGTAGCGCAACGACATCGACAGGCCGTCGATCTTCGGCTCGGCGGTGAAGACCAGCTCCTCGCCGCTCGAGAGCGACAGGAAGCGGCGCACAGAAGCAACAAAGTCGCGTGCGTCAGCATCACTGAAGACGTTGTCGAGCGACAACATCGGCCGGGAGTGGCGCACCTGACCAAAGGTACCGGTCGGCGCCGTTCCCACAGCCCGCGAGGGCGAATCCGAGCGGATCAGCTCGGGGAATGCCGCCTCGATCGCTGCATTGCGCAGGCGCAGCTCGTCATAGTCCGCGTCGGAGATGGTCGGCGCGTCTTCCGCGTAATAGCGACGGTCGTGCTCGGCAATCTCGGCCGCGAGCGCGGCGAGTTCCTCAGCGGCCTCCTGCGGCGTGAGTTCTTCGACGGGCTTGCGGGTAATGGACATGGGCGCGAATCCGGCTGCAACTAGGTGCGCTAAAGTAGCGTTGCGGCCGCAGGGCTCAAGCCCTCGGATCAGTTGACCGCCGCGTTCTCCCGTAAGAGTCTGTCAGCAGCCGCACGCGCTTCGTCTGTAATGGTCGCGCCGGCCAGCATGCGGGCGATCTCTTCCTGCCGCGCCTCGCGGGCGAGCGTCTCCACGCCGGTCGCGACCTTGTCGCTGCCGCCCGACTTGGCGATCAGGTAGTGCGAATGCGCGCGTGCCGCGACCTGCGGCGCATGGGTCACCGACAACACCTGAATGCGCTCGGCAAGCCTTGCCAGCCGCTGGCCGATCGCATCCGCCACCGCGCCGCCTACGCCCGTGTCGATTTCGTCGAAGACGAGCGTCGGTGCCGAGCCCCGATCGGCAAGCGCCACCTTGAGTGCCAGCAGGAAGCGCGAAAGCTCGCCGCCCGACGCCACCTTCATGATCGGCCCCGGACGCGTTCCCGGATTGGTCCGGACCCAGAACTCGACCTGGTCGATGCCGCTCTCCGAGCGGTCTTCCGGGTTGGAGGAAATTTCGACGATGAACTCGGCGCGCTCAAGCTTGAGCGCCGGCAGTTCCTTCATCACCGCCTTCGCCAGCTGCGAGGCCGTGCCCTTGCGCAGTTCCGAAAGATGGAGTGCTGCCTCGTCATAGGCCGCGCGTGCCGCAACCGCTTCCTGTTCGAGATGGGCAAGGCGCTCCTCGCCCGCGTCGAGATCGGTGAGGTCGGCCACCATCTTGTCGCGCAGAGCGGCGAGGTCATCGACCTGCACCGAGTGCTTGCGGGCCGCGGCGCGAAGCGCGAACAGGCGTTCTTCCGCATCTTCCAGCGCCTTCGGATCAAACTCGCTGGCGCGCAGCGCGGCGTCGACCGCCTCCTGCGTCGCATCGAGCGAAATCAGCGCCTCGTCGAGAGACTTGATGATGTCATCGAGCAGGCCCGGCGCCTCAGCCGCCTTTCGCTGAAGTCTCCGCAGCAGGCTGGCAAGCTGCGGCACGGCTGAGCTCGGACCGGACAGCACGTCCTGCGCGTCGGTGATATCGGTCGCAATCTTTTCCGCGCGCATCATATGCGCGCGCTTTTCGGCGAGCTCCGACTCCTCGCCCGGTTGCGGCGCAAGTTTTGACAGCTCGTCAACGCAAGAGCGCAGATAGTCCGCTTCGCGCGCCGCTGCCTCGACCCTGGCGCGGTGGCGCGACAGCGCATGTTCTGCGTCACGCCATGCCTGCCACATGCGTGCCAGCGACTGCGCCTGACCGACATGGCCACCGAACGCATCGAGCAATTCACGGTGTGCGGAGGCGTCCACCAGCGCACGGTCGTCGTGCTGGCCGTGGATCTCGACTAGCATGCGGCCAATGCTGCGCAAGAGCGTCACGCTGGCAGGCTGGTCGTTGATGAAGACACGGCTGCGCCCGTCCGCCGACTGAATGCGGCGAAGGATGAGGTCGCCGCCATCGTCGTCAAGGCCGTTTTCCCGTACGGCTTCGCGTGCCGGATGGTTGATCGGTACATTGAATATTGCAGTCACGCTGCCTTGCGTCGCGCCATGACGCACCAGCGAGGCGTCGCCGCGCGCACCAAGTGCGAGGGAGAGCGAATCGAGGAGGATCGACTTGCCGGCGCCCGTTTCACCGGTCAGCACTGACAGGCCCGACGCAAAATCGAGGTCGAGCCGTTCAATCAGAACAATGTCGCGGATCGACAGATGGGCGAGCATCAGGAGCTGAGACCGAAAATGGAGTACCGATTCCCGGAGAAGACCACGACGCGAACAAAAGGTGAAGACCCTCCCGCAGGCAAGTTACCCCGCCCGCGGAAAGATCAGCTTTCCTTGGCGCCGAGCAGCTTGCCAACGCCGCTCAGCCAGGAGCCCTTGTTCTCGCGCGGCTCGAGGCCGCCGGACTGCAGCAGCTTGTAGGTGTCCTTGTACCACTGGCTGTCCGGATAGTTGTGGCCGAGCACCGCTGCCGCAGCCTGTGCTTCCGAAGCAAGGCCCATTGCGAGATAGGTTTCGGCTAGGCGAGCCAGCGCCTCCTCGACATGGCGCGTGTCGGAATACATCTCGACCACGTTGCGGAAGCGCTTGATGGCGCCGACATATTCGCGGCGCTCGAGATAGTAGCGGCCGACCTGCATTTCCTTGCCGGCGAGCTGGTCGCGGGCATAACGGATCTTGGCGTGCGCGTCGTCAACATATTCAGACTCAGGCCAGCGTTCGATCAGCTCGCGCATGGCCTCGGCCGTGCGGCGGGCTTCCTTCTGGTCCTGCGTGACGTCGCGGATCTGGCGGAAATATGAAAGGCCGATCAGGTACTGCGCGTACGCAGCGTCCTCGCTGGTCGGATAAAGCGACACGTAGCGCTGGCCAGCGGTGATAGCTTCTTCGTACTTGGCGGAGCGGTAATTGGTGAACGCGCTCATCAGCAGCGCCTTGCGGGCCGGCTCCGAATAAGGATGCTGGCGGTCGACCGCCTCGAACTTCTTCGCTGCCTCGCCCATCCGGCCGGCATCGAGATTCGCTAGGCCCTGATTGTACAGCTCGTTGGCCGGCTCGACGGTCTCCGCGTAGGAGGCAAGGTCAATATTCTTGTCCGACGCGCAGGCCGAAACCATCAAAGGCAGAACAGCCGCCGCTACTGCCAATGCCAGTCGACGGCGCGGCGAGGCGGTTACAGCTGTATTGAATTCACTCATGACGGGTCTCGCCCCTCTGGCGTGGCTAATCGTACGTCGCGGCAGTCTTAGTCGAACCGCCGTCACTCGGCAACGTTGTCACGACCCAATGGCGCTTTTTTGTGGCGCTGGGGTGGAAAGGACTGGGGAAGAACACGCGTTTCAGATCATCCAGGGCGCGAATGCAGGCCCGTTAACCGCGATCATCTCTGCCTGGCGTCCGATGGCAGGCCGGCGAGCTTCAACGATCTCGTAGGCAGAGCGGTCGCTGAGCAGCGCCTTCAGCGCGTTGGCGTTGAGCTTGTGGCCGCCGCGATAGGAACGGAAGCAGCCAATGAAGCACGCGCCCGCGAGCGACAGGTCGCCCATGGCGTCCAGCATCTTGTGGCGGACGAACTCATTCGGATAGCGCAGGCCTTCCATGTTCACGACGCGGTGGTCCTCGCCGATCACGACGGAGTTCTCAAGCGACGAGCCGAGAGCGTAGCCAGCGGCCCAAAGACGCTCGACGTCCTTCATGAAGCCGAAAGTGCGCGCCCGCGACACTTCGGTGCGAAACGAATCCGGCGTGACATCCAGCGCGAAGAACTGGCGACCGATGGCCGGCGTCTCGAAGTCGATCTCGATCTCGAAGCGAGTGCGGTCGTGCGGGCGGAATTCTGCCCAAGAGGCACCGTTTTCGATCCGCACGGGCTTCAGGATACGGATGTAGCGGCGACGCACCTGCTGCGTCTGCAGCCCGGCCTGCTCGATCGCCTCGACGAAAGGTGCCGCGCTGCCATCCAGAATCGGCACCTCGTTACCGTCGATCTCGATCAGCACGTTGTCGAGGCCGGCGAAGGTAACGCCCGCCATCAGGTGCTCGACGGTCGCAACGTACGGGCCCTGAATATCACCAAGCACCGTGCACAGGTCGGTATTGCCCACTTCGCTGAAGAGGGCGCGAATCTCGGTCGACTTGCCCGTCTCATCGACGCGGGAAAACACCACGCCGGTATCCGGATCGGCCGGAATGAAATGAACCGTAACTGGCTTGCCGCTGTGAACACCAACGCCGGATAGTGATACGCGCGACTTGAGCGTCGTCTGGTAGTCGTACAACTCGATCCCCATTTTTCGCCCCGAAATGCCGCTGCGCCAGCCTGGCGCTGCTAAACGACGATTGAGCCCTCATCCCCATGCGCTCACCGTCAGCGGATGCTGCGGAAAATAGCTATCGCACCTCCGCGAACCAAATCACTGTTTCTTTCCCGCTGTTACGCTCGATAACAAAACGTTAACGGCGGTAATCGCGTGGAAATACGGGCGCTTGCCGGCAATTGCCGCTGCCGCGTATAAACAAAAGGCGGGTGCCTGAGCACCCGCCTTTCTTCCTTCAATCCGTAGATCGTGATCAGTTTGCCTGGCGGCGGAGGAATGCTGGGATGTCCAGCTGATCCTCTTCCTGGTGCACGCGCGGCTGAACCGACATGCGGCCCTGGTCATCGAGCTGGCCACGACGCGGCGCATAGAGCTGGGCGTCGGCGCGGCGGTTAGCTTCCGGAGCCGGCTGGCGCAGGCGCGGCTCGCGCGGCTGTGCCGGCTGCAAGCGGGCAGGCTCTTCCTCGCGGCGCGACGACAGGCCGGCGGTCAGGCGCTTCAGCAGACCCATCGGACCGCGGTCCTCGTGGTCAGCCTGCGGCTGCGGAGCGCGGGCAGCCTCGATCTCGGCACGTGCGACCGGCGGGAAGTCCTCGACGCGCGGCATGCGCGGCTGGGCGACTTCCACCTGCGGAGCCGGAGCCTCGACGCGGGCCGGAGACGGCTGCGGAGCGGCGACCGGTGCTGCGGGAGCAACCGGGGCGACTGCGACCGGCTGCTCGACCGGCGGCTGCTTGAACAGGTTGCTCGACGGACGGAACTCCTGGGTCGGTTGCTGGACCGGAGCCGGAGCAGCAACCGGGGCTGCCGGAGCGGCGGCAGCGGCGAGCTCGGCATTGGCCTCGGCGACGCGGATTGCCTCGGTGACCGGATCTGCGGCGCGCGGAGCAGCCTCGGCGACCGGAGCCGGTGCCGGAGCGACAGGAGAGGTGCGAACCTCGACCGGACGCTGCTGCTGGACCTGAGCGACCGGGCGCTGCACCGGCTGCTGGCGAACCATGATCGGCGGCGTGTTGATCTCGGCTGCCGACTTGTCGATGCCGGTGGCGACGACCGACACGCGGATGACGCCCTCGAGCTCCTCGTCGAAGGTCGCGCCGAGGATGATGTTGGCATCCGGGTCGACTTCCTCGCGGATGCGGGTCGCAGCCTCGTCGACTTCGAACAGGGTCAGGTCGCGGCCGCCGGTGATCGAGATCAGCAGGCCCTTCGCGCCCTTCATCGAGGTCTCGTCGAGCAGCGGGTTGGCGATCGCAGCCTCGGCAGCGGCCATCGCGCGGCCCTCACCCGAAGCTTCGCCGGTGCCCATCATCGCCTTGCCCATCTCGCGCATGACCGAGCGGACGTCAGCGAAGTCGAGGTTGATGAGGCCTTCCTTGACCATCAGGTCGGTGATGCAGGCAACGCCCGAATAGAGCACCTGGTCGGCCATCGCGAATGCGTCGGCGAAGGTGGTCTTGTCGTTGGCGATGCGGAAAAGGTTCTGGTTCGGAATGACGATCAGCGTGTCGACGTTCTTCTGCAGTTCCTCGATGCCCATGTCCGCGGTCTTCATGCGGCGGGCGCCTTCGAAGTGGAACGGCTTGGTGACGACGCCGACGGTCAGGATGCCCTTCTCGCGAGCAGCGCGGGCAACGACCGGAGCCGCACCGGTGCCGGTGCCGCCGCCCATGCCGGCGGTGACGAAGCACATGTGGGTGTTCGACAGGTGGTCGATGATCTCGTCGAGGCATTCCTCAGCCGCCGCACGGCCGACTTCAGGCTGCGAGCCGGCACCGAGACCCTCGGTGACATGCGCGCCGAGCTGGATGAGGCGCTCGGCCTTCGACATGGTGAGGGCCTGAGCGTCGGTGTTGGCGACAACAAACTCGACGCCGCGCAGGCCGGCGGTGATCATGTTGTTGACGGCGTTGCCGCCACCGCCGCCAACACCGAAGACGGTGATGCGCGGCTTGAGCTCGGTGATGTCCGGCTTCTGCAGATTGATGGTCATTGTCCTCGTCCTTTTACCTTTTCCCGCTGCTCGCCGCCGCGGAGCACGGGGTCGCCCCCGTTGTTCCTAAAAACTCTCTCGCAACCACTGACTGACACGCTGAAGCCGGCCACCGGTGCCAGTGGCACGGAAAGGTAGTCCACCCCCCTTCCCGTTTCGGCTCTCGAAACCCGCCATCTGCGGGTAGATCAGGAGGCCAACCGTCGTCGCAAACGCCGGTCCCTTCGCGGCCTCCGGAAGACCCGTTACACCGAGCGGCCGCCCCAGCCGCACGTTACGGGCCAGTATCCGCCGCGCCGCCTCGGGCAGACCCGCAAGCTGGCTTGCACCGCCGGTCAGCACGACACGCTTGCCGACGACCCCGCCGAAACCAGACTTGTTCAGCCGGTCGCGTACGAGTTCCAGCGTCTCCTCGACGCGGGCGCGGATGATCTTGTTCATGATGGCGCGCGGCGCCTGCTGCGGCGCCTCGCCATCCTCCGGATTCATCGGGTAGACCGTGACCATGTCGCGGTCGTCGCCTGTCGCCGGGAGCGCCGAGCCATGCATGACCTTGAGGCGTTCGGCATATTCGCGGCGCGTCGACAGGCCCTTAGCGAGGTCCATTGTGACATGGCTGCCGCCGATCGGAATGACTTCCGCGTGCACGAACTTTCCTTCGGCGAAGATCGAGATCGTCGTCGTGCCGCCGCCCATGTCAACGCAGGCCGCGCCCATCTCCGCCTCGTCATCGACGAGCGCGGCAAGGCCGCTGGCATAGGGGGTCGCCACCATGCGCTCGACCGACAGGTGCGCGCGGTTAACGCAAAGCTCAAGGTTGCGCAGCGGTGCCGCATCCGCGGTCAGCACATGCATGTCGACGCCGAGCACGTCGCCGATCATGCCGGACGGGTCGCGCACGCCACGCTCGGCATCGAGCGAGAAGCCGATTGGCAGCGAATGGATCACCTCACGCTCGGCGCGCATTGCCTGCTTTGCGCCAGCCGCGAGAACCCGCTTGATATCGGAAGGTCCGGCCTCGTGACCGCCGAGATTGACTGTCGAGGAGAACACGGTGCTGGACAGACGGCCCGCGGAGACGTTGACGAACAGCGACTCGACGGTGAGGCCAGCCATGCGCTCGGCGGCATCGACAGCAAGGCGGATCGCCTGTTCGGCCTGATCGAGATCGACGATTACGCCGGATTTCACGCCCATCGACTTCTGGTGACCGATGCCGATGACCTTGACCTTGTGGGTGCGCCCCGGAAGCCGCTCGCTTTCCTCGCAGGGCTTCAGGCGACCGACGACACAGCACACCTTGGTCGAGCCAATGTCGAGCACGGTGACGATACCGGAGCGGCCCGCCGAAACATCAGATTTACCGCGCAGCCAGCTCATACACGACGCTCCGCAGGACGATAATGCTTGCCAAGGCGCTCCTTCATCACCGCCTCGCGCGCCGTCGCCGCATCCGGCGACAACTTCACGACCAGGCGGTCAGGGAAGCGCATGTCGACGATCTGGACGTCGCGAGCCAGCAGACCGTGCTGCTGGTCGAGTTCGATGAGATCGCGAAGGGCTACGTCAACGCCATTCTCGGGCAGCTTGACGGTAAGACCATTGTCGAAGCGCAGGTCCCAGCGGCGCTCGGACACGCGCACATAGCCGCGCACGCGCTGCGCCAGACCAGGAACCTGGGCAACCTGGGAGATGAAAGCCTTGGCCTCCTCGGCTGCACCGCTACCGACCACGAGCGGCAGCGTCAGGTGGCGTGTGCCCGCGAGCGGAGCGATGACCTTGCCATCTTCCTCGATCAGGGACAGCAGGCTGCCGCGCTGCCAGATCGCGAACGGCTTGCGCTCGGTGACAGCAACCTCGAGGGTGGCGGGATAAACCTTGCGCACCTCGGCACTTTGGATCCACGGCAACGTCTCGATGCGCTTGCGCGCCCCTTCCGCATCGAAGCCGATCAGAGAGGTATAGCCGTCGAGGCCGACGCGGTCGAAAATATCGACGTCGGACGTCTCGACATTGCCGACAACGCGAATCTCCTCGATCGCAAAACCGGTGCGCGCGGTGACAGCCTGCACAACAGTGGAGGTATGACCACCCGCGACCATGCCATAGGCAGAAAAACCACCAACCAGCGCCGCAGACAGCGCCAGCATCAAGAACGGCGGAGCTTCAACTTCGCCCGCGACGAAGCGCGAGACGAAACGCGCCGGCCTGCGCATCATGCGCGGCAGCACGAACCCGCCATCACGTCGCCCGGCCCTCAACGCAAACAAGACGCGTCCTCCACCATCCAACTCAACAATTCACCAAATGTATATCCCGCTTCCGCGGCTAGCTCTGGCACCAGGGACGTCGGCGTCATGCCGGGTTGCGTGTTCACTTCCAGCCAGATCAGCTCGCCATTTTCGGAATAGCGGTCGTCGAAGCGGAAGTCGGAACGCGATACGCCGCGACATCCAATTGCCTGATGTGCCTTCAGAGCCAGTGTCTGTATTTTTTGGTAAATAAACGGTGAAACTTTCGCGGGGCATTCGTGTTTTGACCCACCGGCAGCGTATTTTGCGTCGTAGTCGTAGAACGCCCCACCCAGGGGAATGATCTCGGTGACGCCCAGCGGGCGATCGCCCATCACCGCACAGGTCAGCTCGCGACCATAGACGTAGCGCTCGACCATGACGGTATCGCCGTATTTCCAGTCCTCGGAGCGCAGCACCTGGGGCGGATGCGCCTGGTCTTCCTTGACGATGACGACGCCGAAGCTCGACCCCTCGTTAACCGGCTTCACCACATAGGGAGCCGGCATCGGGTGCTCGTTTCCGATGTCGAATCGATTCACGACCATCGATTCGGCAACCGGCACACCGGCAGCCTTGACCACCTTCTTGGCCTGGTCCTTGTTCATCGCCAGCGCCGAGGCGAGTACGCCTGAATGCGTGTAGGGAATCTCGAGGTATTCGAGGATGCCCTGGATCGTGCCGTCCTCACCGAACGGACCATGCAGCGCGTTGAAGGCTACGTCTGGCTTCAGCTCCGCAAGCACCGACGCGACATCCCGGCCAACATCGACCCTACTGACCCGGTAGCCCTCGGCCTCGAGAGCATCTGCGCAGGCATTTCCGGAAGAAAGCGAAACCGGCCGCTCTGAGGAAAAACCGCCCATGAGAACGGCTACGTGCTTTCTCGTCATGCCCGGTAATCCCCTCTTCCGCCGGCCGCATTCCAGCGTTTCGCAGAGTTGAGTCGGAGTCATCCAGCGGCTGCAGCCGCCAGCATCTCGAACACGCTCGACTCAAATCAGGAAACGATTCGTCCTTAAGGAATCAGAGGTTGGATTCCGTGGCAAGACCTTGAGATTCAGGAAGGATTCACAAATCGATACATTTTTAGGTATCGGCTGGAACGTAAGGTAAACACGCAAAGGGCGAGCCGTTTGGCCCGCCCTTATCAGGTGTCTGAAAAGACTTGAAAATGCCTCAGGCGGTCTCGCCCAGGAACTCCTTCACCTCGCGGCCGGGCAAAAATTCACCGACGCGCTTGATCTCCCATTCGAGGCGGATGCCGGAATTGGCGAGCACCTTCGCGCGCACCGTCTCGCCGAGAAGTTCGAGGTCGTAGCCGGTCGCGGTGCCGGTATTGATCATGAAGTTGCAGTGCATCTCCGACATCTGCGCGCCACCAATGGTGAGGCCGCGCGCGCCGGCCTTGTCGACCTCCTTCCAAGCGGAAGTGCCTTCCGGGTTCTTGAAGGTCGAACCACCGGTCTTCTCGCGGATAGGCTGCACCGTCTCGCGATGGTTCTGCACCGCATCCATCTCGGCGCGGATCTTTTCAGGGTCTTCAGGATAGCCCTCAAACTCAGCGCTGACGAAGATCAGGTCCTTTGAAACCGAAGAGTGCCGGTAGGCGTAGCCCATCTCCGCCTTGGTGAAGAGATGGATCTTGCCCTTCCGGTCGACCGCGCGCACGGACACGACGCGCTCACGCGTCTCGACGCCATTGGCACCCGCGTTCATGCGCAGCGCACCGCCGATCGATCCCGGAATTCCGTGGTAGAAGTGGAAGCCACCGAGGCCAGCCTCAAGCGCGGCAGCGGCAAGGCGCTTGTCGGGGACGGCAGCTCCGGCCCGCAGCCGGTTACCGCCCAGATACTCGACGCTGCCAAAACCCTTCGCGGAGAGGCGGATGACAACGCCGCGAATGCCGCCTTCACGCACCAGCAAGTTCGAGCCGACACCGACTACCAGCACCGGAACATCCTCCGGCAGCACCTTCAGGAAGGCCGCGAGATCGTCCTCGTCGGCTGGCTGGAACATCAGGTCGGCCGGGCCGCCGGCACGGAACCAGGTGATGGCGTCCATCGGCGCGTCGGGCGTCAGCCGGCCGCGAATGCCGGCGACAGCATCGCCCAGCCGCGCGAGAAGCTCGGTACCCATGCTCATTGCGCGGCGAGCTCGCCCGGAAGGGCATAGGCCCACTGGGTGATGTTGCCAGCACCCAACATGACGACGAAGTCGCCCGGCTCCGCCATTTCCTTGACCAGCGGCGCGATCGCGGCGGCACCTTCGATGTAGCGCGCGTCACGGTGGCCGCCGGCACGGATGCGGGCGACCAGCGCCTCGGAGGTGATGCCCTCGATCGGATCCTCGCCTGCCGCATAGACGGGCGCGACCAAGATGGTGTCGGCGTCGTTGAAGCAGGAGGCGAAATCGTCGAACAGGTCCCGCAGGCGCGTAAAGCGGTGCGGCTGAGCGATGGCAATTACTTTGCCCTTGCAGGCAGAGCGCGCCGCCTTCAGCACGGCTTTGATCTCGACCGGATGGTGTCCGTAGTCATCGAACACCTCAACGCCGTTCCACGAGCCCGTACGGGTGAAGCGGCGCTTCACGCCACCGAACGAGGCGAGACCTGCGCGGATGGCATCCGGCCCGATCCCGAGCTGGTGAGCGACGGTGATGGCGGCCGTGGCGTTGGAGATGTTGTGCTTGCCCGGCATCGGGAGACGCAGGCCTTCGATCGTCGTCTCGGTGCCCTGCTTGCGGTCGCGGATCACCACGTCGAACTCCGAGACCACGCCGTCCATGCGGACGTTGCTGAAGCGCACGTCCGCCTGCTTGTTCTCGCCATAGGTGATGACACGGCGGTCCTCGATCTTGGACACCAGCGCCTGCACCTCGGGATGGTCGATGCACATGACGCCGAAGCCGTAGAACGGCACGTTCTCGACGAACTGGCGGAAGGCGTCACGCACCTTGTCGAACGAGCCGTAATGGTCGAGGTGCTCAGGATCAATGTTGGTGACGATGGCGATGTCGGCCGGCAGCTTCAGGAAAGTGCCGTCGCTCTCGTCAGCCTCGGCGACCATCCAGTCGCCCTGGCCCATGCGGGCGTTGGTGCCATAGGCGTTGATGATGCCGCCATTGACGACGGTGGGGTCGAGCCCGCCGGCGTCGAGCAGTGCCGCGACCATCGAAGTGGTGGTCGTCTTGCCGTGCGTGCCGCCGATCGCGATCGCATTGCGGAATCGCATGATCTCGGCCAGCATTTCGGCACGGCGCACAACCGGCAGCAGCTTCTCGCGGGCGGCGATCAGCTCCGGGTTGTTCTTCTTGACGGCAGAGGACACGACGATAACCTCGGCTGAGCCAAGGTTTTCAGCCTTGTGGCCGACCATGCACTCGATGCCCTTCTCGCGCAGGCGCTGGACGTTCTGGCTGTCGGCCTGGTCGGAGCCCTGCACCTTGTAGCCAAGCGTGTGCAGCACCTCTGCGATGCCGCTCATGCCGATGCCGCCGATGCCAATGAAATGCACGACGCCGATTGTCTGCGGCATCTTCATGCGCGCATCCTTCCCTTAAATGCTTCCACGGATTCGCCCGATGCAATAGCCTCCACGAGGTCGGCAAGCAACTGCGTCGCATCGGGCTTGCCAACACTGCGCGCTGCCGCAGCAATTTTCGAGCAGTCTGCGGGACTGGTCATGTAGTGCGAAAGTTTTTCCGCAAGCACATCTGCCGAAAGCGACGCCTGCGGACAGACTTCGGCGCCGCCGACTGCCGCAAGGGAAGCTGCATTGGCCGCCTGATCGTGATCGAGCGCGTGCGGATACGGGACGAGTATTGCCGGACGGCCTACGGCAGCCACTTCCGACACCGTCGACGCACCCGACCGCGAAATCACCAGATGCGCATTGGCGATGCGTGCAGCCATGTCGGTGAAGAACGGCGCCACCTCAGCGGGGACGCCAAGCTCGGCATAAGCCTTGCGAACGGCCGCCTCGTCTTCCGGCCGCGCCTGCTGGGTGACCTTCAGCCGTGCGCGAAGTTCTGGCGGCAGCTTGCGGATTGCGCCCGGAATAGCGTCGGAGAAGAACTGCGCACCCTGACTACCGCCAAACACCAGCAGGCGGAATTCACCGCTTTCCGCAGACGGCTCGTAAGGGATTTTCGCCGCTTCGATGACGGCCGGGCGGACAGGGTTGCCGGTGGTCACGGTCTTGGCGGC
>NZ_VLJG01000008.1:84137-110786 GCF_007829415.1 Aminobacter sp. J44
CGGATAGCCGCCAAAGCCCACGACCACCTTCGGCCGCATCTCGCGGATGATCTGTCCCGCCTGACGTGCGCCCGACCAGATCGACCAGAATGCGCGCGCAAGCGACAGAGGGTTCTTGGAGCCGATGGTGGCCGACGAGATCTGGTGGATCGCGGCAGCCGGGAACGAGCCGGCAAAGCGGCCCGCGCGGTTGTCGGTGGCAAGGTGAACCTGCCAGCCGCGCGCGGTCAGCTCATGCGCCAGCGCCTCGGCCGGAAAGACATGGCCGCCAGTACCGCCGGCGGCCAGGAGAATCGTACCAGCGCTCATGGTTACTCCGCAGGCTGGATCTGGCGCCTGTAGGGCGAACCGCTGATCGTCAGGCGTTTGAGCGGATCGCGGCGGGTGAGCGCCAGCACCATGCCCATCGAGATCGCCATCGCCACCAGCGACGAGCCGCCATAGGAGATAAACGGAAGCGTCATGCCCTTCGCCGGCAGCAGGTGCAGGTTCACGCCCATGTTGATGATCGACTGCAGGCCGAACAGGACGACGAGGCCGCCGACCGCGTAGCGCGAGAAATCGTCCTTGTCCTGCATCGCCTTCGACAGGCCGCGCAGCACGACGAAGGCGAATAGCGCTGCAATCAGCATGCAGGCGACGATCCCGAACTCCTCGCCTGCGACCGAGAAGATGAAGTCGGTATGGCTGTCCGGCAGGATGCGCTTGACGGTGCCCTCACCCGGCCCCTGCCCGAGCCAGCCGCCACGCAGCAGCGCCTCGCGGCCCATGTCGACCTGGAAGGTGTCGCCCTCACCCGTGAGGAAGCGGTCGATACGGCCAGCCACGTGCGGGAAGACGAAGTAGGCGCCGAAGCCGATGCAAGCGGCAGCGCCGCCGAGCACGATGATCCAGAACCACGGCAGGCCGGCCATGAAGAACATCACGCCCCAGGTGGCCATGACCAGGAGCGTCTGGCCGAGGTCCGGCTGTGCGATCAGCAGTGCCAGCACAAGGCCGAGCAGGATCATGGCGAACAGATTTCCGGGAATGTCCGAGCGGCGGCCCTGCTCCGCAAACAGCCAGGCACAGATGACGACGAAGCCGGGCTTCATGTACTCCGACGGCTGGATCGAGATGCCGGCTACCTGCACCCAACGGCGGGAGCCCTTGACCTCGACGCCGAAGTAGAGCGCGACCACCATCAGCACCAGCGAGCCAAGCAGGATGAACAGTGCGAGCCTTCGCACCTGCCGGGCATTGAAGAACGAGACCACCAGCATCGCGGCGATGGCCGGGATCATGAAGATGAACTGGCGGGTGACGAAGTGGTAGCTTTCAAGCCCGATGCGCTCTGCGACCGCCGGAGACGCCGCGAACGAGAGAACCAGCCCAAGGCCCATCAGCGACAGGAAGGCCGAGAGGAACCATCGATCGATCGTCCACCACCAGTTGGCGACCGGGCCTCTGTCGACACGACTGACCATCAGCGTTTCCCTCCCGCGGGTTTCACATCCCCAAGCGCCAGCACCGCCTGTCGGAAGGCGTCGCCGCGCACTTCAAAGTTCCGGAACTGGTCGAAGCTGGCGCAAGCGGGCGAGAGGAGAACGACGGCCTCGTCGCCCTCGTCACGGGCGGCATCCGCCGCCGCGCGCTCGACTGCCGTCACCAGCGTGCCTGAGATCTCGTAGGGAACCGCAGTGCCAAGGGTCGCCGCGAAGGCCGGAGCGGCCTCGCCGATCAGGTACGCCTTGGCGATGCGGGAAAAATAGGGGTGGAGCGAGGTGATCCCGCCTTCCTTCGGCAGGCCACCCGCAATCCAGTAGATGCGCGGGAAACTCGACAGGGCCGGAGCGGCCGCATCGGCGTTGGTTGCCTTGGAGTCGTTGACAAAGAGCACCTTGCCCTTCCGGCCAACCTGCTCCATGCGATGCGCGAGGCCCGGGAAGCTTTCGATGCCGGCCTGGATCTCCTCCACC
This sequence comes from Aminobacter sp. J44, assembly GCF_007829415.1. Taxonomy (NCBI): domain Bacteria; kingdom Pseudomonadati; phylum Pseudomonadota; class Alphaproteobacteria; order Hyphomicrobiales; family Phyllobacteriaceae; genus Aminobacter; species Aminobacter sp. J44. The sequence goes on from NZ_VLJG01000008.1 coordinate 86,096, forward strand.
TTCAGCCCGACCTTGAGGCAGGCGGCAACGGCTGCAAGCGCGTTCTGCGCGTTGTGCTGGCCGCGCAGCGAGCCGACGCCGTCGAGCGAAATGATCTGCTTCTTCGTACCGCCGCGGACCTGGATGAGCGAGGCGCCCTCGGCATAGAGGCCCTCGGTGACCGCGAGGCGCTTGGAGATGCGCACGACATCCTTGCCGGCGCGCTCGAGCCGGTCGGCAATCTGCGAGGTAAAGCTGTCATCGACGCCGACGATGGCGGTGTCGCTGCCGGCGACCAGCCGCTCCTTGATCTCGGCGTAGTGCTGCATCGTGCCGTGCCGGTCGAGATGATCCGGCGTCAGGTTGAGCAGGATGCCGGCGGTCGGCGCGAGCGAAGGTGCAAGGTCGATCTGGTAGGACGAGCACTCGACCACATAGTGGCGACCATCGACCGGGGCCTCGAGCGTCATGATGGCGCGGCCGATGTTGCCGCCCATCTGCACGTCCCTGCCAGCGCTGGCGAGGATATGCGCGATCAGCGCCGTCGTGGTCGACTTTCCATTGGTGCCAGTAATGGCGATGAGCGGCGCATTCGGAGCGCGCGCCGCCCGCTCGCGGCAGAACATCTCGACGTCGCCGATAATCTCGACGCTGGCAGCCTTGGCAAGATCGACGGTCCAGTGCGGCTTTGGGTGCGTGAGCGGCACGCCCGGTGACAGGATCAGCGACGAGAACGCCGACCAGTCCGCATGCGAAAGGTCGCCGACCGGCACGCCTTCGGCGCGAGCCTTCTCGACGCTGTCTGGGTTGTCGTCCCAGGCAAGGACCTCGGCTCCACCCAGGATCAGCGCCTTGGCGGTCGCGAGACCGGAACCGCCAAGTCCGAACAGGGCGACCTTGCGGTCCTTGAAGGTTGAAGCCGGGATCATTCTTTACCTCAACTTCAGGGTCGACAGCCCGATCAGGGCGAGCATCACGGCGATGATCCAGAAGCGGATCACGACCTGGCTCTCGGTCCAGCCCAGCTTTTCGAAATGGTGGTGGATCGGCGCCATCAGGAACACGCGCTTGCCGGTCAGCTTGAACCAGGCGACCTGGATGATCACCGACATGATCTCGACGACGAACAGGCCGCCGATGATGGCGAGAACGATCTCGTGCTTGGAGGCAACCGCAACCGCGCCAATCAGGCCGCCGAGCGCCAGCGAGCCGGTGTCGCCCATGAAGATTGCCGCAGGCGGCGCGTTGAACCAGAGGAAGCCGAGGCCAGCGCCGATCACGGCGCCGAGCACGACCGACAGCTCCCCGGTGCCCGGGGTGAAGTGGATCTGCAGGTAGTCGGCAAACACGGCGTTACCGGACAGGTAAGCGATCACGCCGAAGGAAGCGGCGGCGACCATGACCGGCACGATGGCAAGGCCGTCGAGGCCATCCGTCATGTTCACGGCATTGCCCGCGCCCACCATGACGAAGGCACCGAACGGGATGAAGAAAATGCCGAGGTTGATGACGAAGTCCTTCACGAACGGGAACGTCACCGACGATGAGAACGGTTCGTTACCGACGCTCATGATGACCCAGGCGGCGATGCCGGCGACAACAAACTCGGCGGCAAGGCGCGCCTTGCCCGAAAAGCCGAGGTGCGACTGCTTGGTGACCTTCAGGTAGTCGTCATAGAAGCCGATGGCGCCGAAGCAGAGCGTGACCATCATCACGACCCAGACGAGCGGGCTCATGAGGTTGCCCCACAAAAGCACCGAACCGATGATGCCAACCAGCATCATCAGGCCGCCCATGGTCGGCGTTCCGGCCTTCTTGAAGTGCGTCTGCGGACCGTCCGCGCGGATTGGCTGGCCCTTGCCCTGGCGCAGACGGAGTGAGTCGATAATCGCGGGGCCAAACATGAAGACGATCAGCGCCGAGGTGATCAGCGCGCCGCCGGTCCGGAAGGTAATGTAACGAAAGACGTTGAGCGCCGAGATCTGGTCGGCGAGTCCAACGAGCAGCATCAGCATTCGACTAGTTTCCTCGCGAACCGATCAGGCTTCAGTTTCAGTTGAAGGGGCAGCGGGTGCTGCCGGAAATTGCTTGAGAAGGGCGGCGACCAGCTTGGAGAAGCCGATGCCGTTGGAAGACTTGACCACGACGACGTCGCCCGGGCGCACGGTCTCGAGAACGGCGGGAGTCAGTTCAGCGACGCCGGGATAGTGATGTGCCATGCCAGGCGAAAGGCGGGCCGAGAGCGCCGCCATCTCGTTTCCGGCGAGGAACACGAGATCCGCCCCCGAGGTGGTGAACGGCTCGGCGAGCTCGGCATGCAGATCGCGCGAGTACTGGCCGAGCTCGAGCATATCACCGAGGACGGCAATGCGGCGACCGCCCTCACCCACCGGCGCGACGCGCAGCAGGTCGAGCGCAGCGCGCATCGAAGCGGGGTTCGCGTTGTAGCTCTCATCGATCAGCAGGAAATCGCCGCCGTCAGGGTGTGCGAGGCGATGGCGGCGGCCGCGGCCGGGTTCCGGCTGCAGGTTCGCCAGCGCACCGGCAACCTTGGTCACGTCCGCACCTGAAAGGTATGAGGCACCAAGGACAGCGATCGCGTTCTGCGCCATGTGGCGGCCCGGAGCACCGATGCGAACCGGAAACTCCTTGCCGGCCATCTTGGCGACGATCTCGGCCCCCGTCGCGTCCTGAACCCAGTCGACGAGGCGGAAGGTGGCGCGCTGGTGCTCGCCGAAGCTCCAAACATGCTGCAGGCCCGCCTCGCGCGCCGCGGTGTCGAGCCGCTTCCACATCGCGTCGTCGCGATTGATCAGCCCGTGGCCACCCTTTTCGACGCCCTCGAAGATCTCCGCCTTGGCATCAGCGATTTCTTCCAGACTGGAGAAGTGGCCGAGATGGGCGGCGGCGATCAGCGTCACCATCGCGATATGCGGGCGCACCATCTTCACCAGCGGGCGGATCTCGCCCGGATGGTTCATGCCGATCTCGAAGATGGCAAAGTCAGTGTCCTCGGGCATGCGCGCCAGCGTCAGCGGCACGCCCCAGTGGTTGTTGAACGACTTGTCCGACGCATGCACCTTGCCGCAGACCGACAGGCCGAGACGCAGCGCTTCTTTCGTCGTCGTCTTGCCGGCCGAGCCGGTGACGGCGATGACACGGGCGCGCGAACGGGCGCGCGCGGCAATGCCAGCGGCTTCGAGCGCGCGCAGCACGTCCGGCACGATGATCATCGGTGAAGTGATGCGGCCGAGCGCCGGCAGCTTCTGCTCGGAGACGACCAAGAGGCCGGCACCCGCCTTCACGGCTGCGGTCGCAAAGTCGTGGCCGTCGTGCAGGTCGCCCTTGATGGCGAAGAACGCTTCGCCCGGCTTCAGCGTGCGGCTGTCGATCGAAATACCGGTGATGCCCTCTGGCAGATTGCCGAGGGGCCGTCCGCCCATTGCGTTGCAAAGAACTTCGGACTTCCAGAGCCAGCTCATGCGGCCAGCTCCCGCAGCGCGGCACGAACCTCCTCGTGATCGGAGAACGGAAGCGTCTGGCTTCCGATGGTCTGTCCTTCTTCGTGCCCCTTGCCGGCGACGATCAGCGTATCCCCTGCCCGCAGCATGGCGACTGCCTGGCGGATCGCCTTGCGGCGGTCGCCGATCTCGATGGCTCCGGGTGCCGCGGCAAGGATCTCGGCGCGGATCGCGGCCGGGTCCTCGGTGCGCGGATTATCATCGGTGACGATCCGCACATCGGCGAGGCGCGTGGCGATCTCGCCCATAATCGGACGCTTGCCGCGATCGCGGTCGCCACCACAACCGAAGACGACGATGACGCGGCCGGTGATGAACGGACGCACCGCCGTCAGCACATTTTCAAGGGCTTCCGGCTTGTGCGCGTAGTCGACATAGACCGGCGCACCTTCCTTCGTGGTGCCGACCAGCTCGAGGCGGCCCGAAGCGCCCTTGAGGTGTTCGAGGGCTGCTAGAGCTTTGCCAGCAGGAACGCCGGTCGCAATGGCAAGGCCGGCGGCAACCAGCGCGTTGGAAACCTGGAAGTCGCCTGCAAGCGGCAGGTCAATTTCGTAGAGCTCGCCGCCGGCGACAATCTCAGCTCGCTGGCGATGACGCTCGTGTTCGACGCGCTTGAGTTCAAGGAAACGGCCCGACCGGCCGACAGTGAGGACCTTGAGTCCTGCATCGCGCGCAACGGCAATCGTCCGTTCGGACCAGGCGTCGTCGGCGAAGATGACGGCTGGCGCGCCGGCTGGCAGCAGCTCGCGGAACAGACGCATCTTGGCGGCGTGATATTCCTCGACCGTCGGGTGGTAGTCCATATGATCACGGCCGAGGTTGGTGAACCCGGCCGCTGCAAGCTTCACGCCGTCGAGGCGGTGCTGGTCGAGCCCATGGCTCGACGCCTCCATAGAGGCATGGGTGACGCCGGATGCAGCAAGTTCCGAAAGGAGCTTGTGGAGGGCAATCGGATCAGGTGTCGTCAGCGAACCGTATTCCTCGCGGCCCGGAGCCGTCACGCCCGTCGTGCCGATCGAGGCGGCTGCGAAGCCGGCATGCGCCCAGATCTGGCGGGTGAAGGATGCAACGGAAGTCTTGCCACTGGTGCCGGTTACGGCAACCATCGTCTGCGGCTGCGCGCCGTAAAACTCGGCTGCGATCAGCGCCAGCGCGCGGCGCGGATCCTCGACCTCGATGACAGGTACGTCCAGCTTCTGCGAGATCGCGCCAGCCCGTGCTAGAACGSCAGCCGCACCGCGGCGGATCGCGTCCGCGACGAACGCGGTTCCATCAGCCTTGGTACCGGGCAGCGCGGCGAACAGGAATCCCGGCTCGACACGGCGCGAGTCCGAGGCGATCCCCGCAATCTCCACCCCGTCCGGGAGCGGCGAGTGCGGGAGAACACCGGATATCTGGTTAAGCTTCATCGCTTCTGATCGGTCCGTTAGTTGGACGCCCCTGTCCTGCGAGAATCAATGAGAGGATACGAGCAGGGCATCACTTTCATGGCCGAAATCGGGCTTCACGCCAAGCAGAGTGGCGGAACGGCGGATAATGTTGCCGACCATGACGGTAGTATTCAGGCCCGCAGTCGCACCAACACCGGGCTTTTCCGGCTGCGGCTCGTCAAGAACAGCCAGCACGATGTAGTCCGGATCATTCACAGGAAATGCGCCGACGAACGCGTTGAAGCGCTTGTTCGAGGAGTAGCGTCCGTTGACCACCTTCTCGGCCGTACCGGTCTTGCCGCCGACGAAGTAGCCCGGCACTTCGGCGCGCTTGCCCGATCCGACCTCGACGTTCTGGCGATAGAGGTAGCGCATCATGTCGCTGGTCTTGGGATTGATGACCTGCTTGGCGACGGCGGCGGTCTCGTCCTCGGTGCGAGGCAGGAAGGTCGGCTGGATCAGCTTGCCGCCATTGACCAGGGCGGCAGCGGCGACGGCCGTCTGCAGCGGCGTGGTGGCGACGCCGTGGCCGAAGGAGATCGTGATCTGGTGGATGCGCTTCCAGACTGACGGCTCGGTCGGGCGGGCGACCTCCGGCAGCTCGGTATCCATGCGGTCGAGCAGGCCGAGGCGGTGGAAGAACTCGCGGTGATGGTCGATGCTGACAGTCTCGGCCATGCGGGCCGTGCCGATGTTCGACGAGTAGATGAAGACTTCCGGAACCGTGAGCACGCGATTCTTGCCGTGGAAGTCGCGGATGGTGTGGCGGCCGATCTGGATCGGACGGGTCGCGTCGAAACGGCTGTTGAGGTTAGCCTTCCCGGCATCGAGCGCCATCGCGACGGTGAAGCCCTTGAAGGTCGAGCCCATCTCGTACACGCCGGCTGACATGCGGTTGAGGCGGTCCTTCTCGTGCGCGTTATAGGGATTGTTCGGATCGAAGTCCGGCACCGATGCCATGGCGAGCACTTCGCCGGTACGTGCATTCAGGACAACCGCGCCCGCTGCGATCGCCTTGTAGCGCTCCATCGCCTGCTCAAGCTCGTCACGCACGATGTGCTGGACGCGCAGATCGATCGACAGGCGGACCGGCTCAAGGTCCTTTGGCAGGGCAAGTCCGGCCTCCTGCAGGTCGGACAGGCCCTGGTCGTCGATGAACTTTTCCATGCCGGCGATGCCCTTGTTGTCGATGTTGACAAGGCCGACGATGTGCGCGGCGGTCGGGCCGCCCGGATAGAAGCGACGCTTCTCGGTGCGGAAGCCGATGCCCGGAATGCCCAGCTGCATGATTGCCTGCTGCTGGCTCGGCGACAGCTGGCGGCGCAGCCAGATGAAGCCCGCATTGCTCTTGAGGCGGTTATAGGTCTGCTCGATGTTGAGGTCCGGCAGGACCGTCAGCAGCTTCTCGAGCGCCTCGTCCGCGTCGACGATGCGGCGGGGCTCGGCATAGAGCGAGGCGGTGTTGATGTCAGTGGCAAGCACTTCGCCATTACGGTCGACAATATCCGGGCGCGACGTGGTCACACGCGACGGGCCAGGCCCCGTCGACTCCAGCTCCTGGTTGCCCAGCCAGACGAGACGGCCGCCGATTACGGCGTAGACCGTGAAGAAGACCAGCATGGTCATGCGGATGCGGCTGCGCGCACGCCCGCCGGCACCCTTCGCGTACCCTTCGACGACGATAGGTTCGCTGGAAACTTCAGCGTCCTCGCTCTTCTTACGCCAGCGGCCGATCATTGCTGCACCCCGCTCGTCGTCATGTCGTCGACGCCTTCTTCCGTCTTGGCAGATTGTTCGCCCGAGCCGCCGAGCAGCTCTTCGATGCGCATGTTGCGCTCCGGCAGCTCACCGAATTCCGCAATCTGGTGCGGCTCGATCGGCACCAGCTGCAGATCGTCATAGTAGCGGTCAGCCAGCTTCTGCAGGCGTGCCGGCTGCGTCAGCAGGCTCCAGTCCGCCTTGAGAACGTCGATCGCCTCTTCCTCGAGGCGGATGGCAGTCTCAAGCTTGCGGATCTTGGCATACTCCGCCTCGGCGGCGTGCTTGGTCGTGTAGGTGAAGGCGGCAGCGCCAACCATACCAACGACCAGAACGACATCGGTAATCCGGAACATGCCCATCACTTGGCTCCTGAAATGTCGGGCAGGACTGGCAGCCCAAAAATCGAGACATCCTCGGCGCGAGGCGCGGCGGACGTGCGGACGGCCCAGCGCAGCTTGGCCGAACGGGCGCGCGGGTTACGCTCCGCCTCCTCCTCGCTCGCCGCGATCGCCTTGCCCGGCTTCTCGAAGGTGGGGACCTTTTCGTGCGCAGCAGGCATATGGCGCGAACCCGACCCCTGACTCGAACGCTCTGCGAGGAATTTCTTGACGATGCGATCCTCGAGCGAATGGAAGGTGACGACGACGAGACGGCCGCCAGGTTTCAGCGCGCGTTCGGCGGCAAACAGCGCTCGCGACAGCTCGCCGAGCTCGTCGTTGACGAAGATGCGCAGCCCCTGGAAGGCGCGGGTTGCCGGATGGATTTTTTCGCGAGGGTTGTGACCAACCACGGCAGCGATCGCCTCGGCGAGATCCTTGGTGCGCTCGAACGGACGCTCTGCCCGGCGCTTCTCGATCATGCGCGCGACACGGCCGGCATGGCGCTCCTCGCCATAGATGCCGATGATGCGGGTCAGGTCGCTCGCCTTGAAGCGGTTGACGACATCGGCCGCGCTTGGGCCGATCTGCGCCATGCGCATGTCCAGCGGGCCGTCATTGCGGAACGAGAAACCGCGCTCCGCTTCGTCGAGCTGCATCGACGAGACGCCGATATCGAGCACTACGCCGTCGAGCTGACCCTCGGCAACCTCATCGAGCTTCGAAAACTGACCGTGGACCAACCTTAGACGGCCGTCGAATTCGCGCTCCATCGCACGCCCGGCCGCAATCGCATTTGGATCCCGGTCGATGGCGACGACGTTCGCGCCAGCCTCGAGAATGGCGCGCGTGTAGCCGCCTGCTCCAAAGGTTCCGTCGACGATCAGCTGGCCCGTCTGCGGCTGAAGCGCATCCAGCACCTCGCGCAGCATTACCGGAATGTGACGGGCCGGTCCGCCAGCGGCCTCGTTTTCGCCGCGACCCGTCATCATTCCGGCCCCCCATCGGTCAGCTCGGTAGATGCCGCCTGCCGCATCCTGAGCAGTCGCGCGCGTACCTGCGCGCCGTACTCCGCAAGCCGGGAAGGCTCCCACATCTGGAAGAAAGTGCCGCGGCCCACGAACGCGACTTCCGTCGTGATGCCCGTGTGGCTGCGAATGAAATCTGTCACCGTAATGCGGCCATCCTGATCCAGCTTCAGGAAGTGGCTGTCGCCATGCACGAAATAGGACATATCGTCCGCGGCCTGCAGGAAGGGATCCTCCATCGCGATCCGCGCTTCGTAGCGGTCGAGCAGGTCGAGCCCGCCCACGTCCAGCGCGGGACGGTCGAGCGCTTTCAGCGCATAGAGTTCCTGGTAGCCACGCTTCTGCACGACGGCGCGAAAATGCGCCGGGACGGACACCCGCCCCTTTGCGTCGATCCTGTTGGTCGCGGTCGATAGAAACCGGTCCATAAGTCGCTGCCGCCGCCTCTGCCGCACCGAAGAGCATGCCAGCGCATGCGTCCCCGCCTCTCCTTTCCACCGCCATTCGGAAGACCAACGAGAGCACAGCGAACCACGGCTGCCGCCTCGAAAGACTGGCTGCCTGCGGGAACACGTGACTCGAACCGGAACCGATTTGGTGATGGTAAACAAGGGATAACATGGGCCTATATGGGCGTCAACGGGAAGAGCCCTCACCGACTGCACCGGGCCCCTCTCTCGGACAGCAGTTCGGACGCTACCGGCCTTTATCCTCTGTTAGGCTTAACGAACGGTTATTGGACGCCGAGCGGAAACGCGCGAACAGGCGCGGCAGCCCTTGAGCTGCCCGCCCGCAAATCACTGCAATAGAAGGAAAAAAGCCAGCCGGCCTGTAAGCCGGGTTCTGTATGGCCCCTGCCCTTGCGGAACAGGAACGTGGCGGCCATTCATCTTGGGCGGACGTTGCCGTACGCCTCACGCAACCAACCCGAACAACGGGGCGGGAACTGCCCTGAGGGTTGCCCCTCGTGTTGTTCCTATTCGGTTTTGCTCCCGGTGGGGTTTACCTTGCCGCTTCCGTTGCCGGTCGCGCGGTGGGCTCTTACCCCACCCTTTCACCCTTACCTTCCGACGAGCGGAAGGCGGTTTGCTTTCTGTGGCACTTTCCCTGGGGTCGCCCCCGCCGGCTGTTAGCCGGCACCGTATTTCCCTGGAGCCCGGACTTTCCTCACCAGCAACCTTTCGGTTCCCGCCGGCGCGGCCGCCCGGCCGACTGACCGGGCGTATAAAGGCGCTTGTCGCGAAAATTGCAACCCGAAAGCCGCTTAGATCGAGCGCATGAACTGCTTTACCTTCGCGCAGTAGGCAGCCGAAACCTTGTTCATCCGCTTCGCGGCGTGACCGGCATTGTAGCGCAGGATGGTGCCGCAAACGTCGCCGCCGCCCAGCTTGTGCGCGCCGGCCAGGTACTTCATCCCGTAGCGAATGTTGGTCTCCGGATCATACAGCCCCTTCGCCGAACCCTTGTAGCCCAGCCCGCGAGCCGTCGCCGGCTTGATCTGCATCAGACCGATTTCACCCGCCGAGCCACGCGCATTGGCGCGGTAATTGCTCTCGGTGCGAACGACGCCGTGCGCCAGTGCTAGCGGAATCCCGTGCTGCTTGGCATACTTGGCGATGATCGCATCGTAGGGAGAACGCTGGCCGACGCCCTTGGCCATGCCCGGCGCCACGGACGCCGTCGTCGTCTGGTCGAGGTCGGACTTCTCCGCCTTCTTCGCAGCGTTAGCGCGAAATACTTCCACGAGAGTCTTGGGTGCAGCCTCAGCGGCCGGTTGAGCGAAAGCGCCAGGCACAAAAGCGGTGAGCCCGGCGGCAAGGGCTGCCGCCGCGATGGTGAGTTTCGACATTCGGTTTCCGTTTCTTTTTATGGCCGCGCGGAGCGCAGCGATTGCCTTTTCGCAGATGGCGTCCCGGAACCGGCGCCGCCCGCGTGACAGCCCATCTGCGGGGCAAACTGGAACGCAAAATGGCAGGGCCAGTCACATTCCATGACACCCTGAAACAACCACGTATTGCTGACTTTACGTCAGCTTACGACGTCAGCCGGAAGTGCGATGAGAAGACGATGAAGCGTCTCGATGGTCGAACGGTCGGCAACGCCGTCGACACGCTGGGGCCGGAAATGCCGCTGGAACGCTTCCACGACGAGTTTCGTCGCCTCGTCGAACAAGCCATTGATTTCCAAGCCGTACCCATAGACCGACAGCATCGACTGCAGCGCCTCGACCGGCTCGCCACGGTCGCCCATCGCAAGGAAGCGGCCACCCTGAATCGGCGCCGGCTGCACGTAGTGCCCGACGCCCATTTCGGCGAGTTTGCCCCAGGGAAAACGCTCGCCCGGGTCGATCTTGCGGCCGGGTGCGACGTCCGAATGAGCGAGGACACGTTCCGGGGAAATGTGATGGCGCGCGCAGATGTCGCGGGCCAATTCGGCCACCGCATCGATCTGAACGTCCGAAAAATTGGGAAATTGGGCAAGCGGGCCCGGATTGACGATCTCGATGCCAATCGACCAGGAATTGACGTCCGAGCGCCCTTTCCACGAACCTTGGCCAGCGTGCCAGGCGCGGTCGCTTTCGCGGACCATCTGCACGATCCGGCCATCCTCGTGGACGAGGTAATGCGAGGAGACTTCGCTGTCCTGCGCACACAGCCACGCTTCGGCCGCTTCTCCTGTCTCCATGCCCGTATAATGCATGATGAGAAGGTCGGGCTTCGCCCCATCCGCACGCGGACCGAAGTTCGGAGAGACGCGGACGTCAGCTCCGGCGTAATCAGGTGCAAAGCCCGTCATGCAAACCTCAACGACCGTTCGATCGCTTCGTAGGCGCCATTGATGGCGGCAAGCCTGCTGTTGGCAATGGCAAGAAACTCTTCCGGAACTCCGCGAGCAATCAGCTTGTCGGGATGGTTCTCTGCAACCATCAGTCGGTAGCGGGAGCGGACCTTTTCGAACGGCGTATTTGGCTCGAGCCCGAGTACGCGCCACGGGTCGCCGCCGTCACTCAGGATGACGTGACGGGCGAGGATTGTTTCAAAGTGGCTTTCCTCGATCCGGAATACCTCGCCGACGCGGCGCAGGAAGCCGATTTCGCGCTCATGCACCACGCCGTCGGCCTTCGCGATGTGGAACAGCCCGTCGAGTACGTCCTCGAGCAACCGGCAGTTGGGCCGGCCAGAGCCGCAGAGGCGCGAGATCTTCTCGGCATAGGCTTCAAAGCCGGCGACGTCCCGCTTGGCGAGGTCGAACAGCCGCGCCACATTGCGCGTCTGCTCGCGCGGAACAATGAAGATCTGCCGGAATGCCTGGACTTCATCCGTGGTGACGACACCATCGGCCTTCGCCATCTTGGCGGAGAGCGCAATCATCGCGATCGAAAACGCCACCCTGCGGCGGGTTTCCGGATCGCCCTCGAATACCGTGCGCACCCGCTCGATGACGTTCGACATCGCGGTGGCTGAAACGGACGAGAGGAATTCGCTGATGCGCGCCCAAATAGACATTGAGGCTTCATAGGATGAATCGGCAGCGGTGACGAGACCTGAATTTGGGTGCCGCCGGCGATATGCGGAAAGACCGCCAAACGCGTCGGCGGTCTTTCGAAAGTCGTTCCATGTCCGGTCTGGCCGGACTACTTACTGTGCCGGAGCCGGCGCAGGAGCCGGCGCTGCCGGATCAGAAGCCGGCGGCGTTGCATCCATCGGCTCGGTCTGTGCTGGCGGCTCGCTGTCCGGGACGGCCTGGGTGGTAGTACTATCGGTATCGCTACAGGCTGCCATGCCCATCAGGGCGATACCGGAAACGGAAGCAAGAATAAGCTTTTTCATTTCCAATCTCCTCTGTTCATGAAGGCGGCTAAGCATGTCCGCGCTCGGAGATTGAACGCCTTTTTATTCAGGCAGTTGCGTCACATTGAATTAACGTATGTTACATCTTCAACTACTTGGCAGCATGTGTGACGGCTTCGAGCAGTCTCTGCGGACGGTAACCAAGCTTAGACGGAGTAAGCCCCATCCGCACCACGACGAGGCTTTGGGAGGGCACTACCGCTACCGACTGTCCGTCGTGACCGAGTAGCCAGAAGACGTCATCCGGCAGCTCGTAGGGCTCATCCGCTGACGCGCCTCCGGGACCCACCAGCCACACCTGCCCTCGCCCGTAGGCGCCACCTGAAGCGGGGGCGGGCTCGCGCATCCAGTCAACATAGCCTTCCGGGAGGATCTGCTTGCCATTCCACACGCCGCCGCGGCGCAGCAACTCGCCAAAACGGGCCCAGTCGCGGGCGGTGGCATAGAGATAGGACGAACCTACGTATGTGCCGCGCGCATCGGGTTCCAGCACAGCGCTCCGCATGCCAAGTGGATCGAACAGCGCCTCGCGCGGCCAGCGCAGCGCTTCTTCAGGATCGTCGAATGCCTCCTGCCAGATGCGCGACAGCAGCACCGTCGTGCCGCTGGAATAACTGAAGCGTTCTCCCGGCGCCGCCACCGCGGGCTTGGCCGCGGCAAAGGCCGCCATGTCGGGCTCGAGATAGAGCATCCGGGTGACGTCGGTGACGCTGCCATAGTCCTCATTGAACTCGAGGCCACTCGACATCGCCATCAGGTCGGCAAGAGTGATCGCGCCGCGCTCATCGCCATTCCATTCTTCGAGCAGGCCGTCCTGGTCGAGCGACAGGCGCCCGTCACGCACGAGCGTCCCTATGATGGCGGCCGTGACCGACTTGGTCATCGACCAGCCGAGAAGTGGCGTGACAGCGCTGAAGCCTTCGCCGTAGCGCTCTGCAACGATCCGCCCATCACGAACCACCACTACCGCGCGCATACCCGGACCGACGAGGTCGGGATCGTCGAGAAGCGCCTGGATTGCCGGATCGCCCGCAGGCTCCACGATGTCGCCGTCCGGCCATAGCCCCGGCGCGGCGGCTGCATCCGGCTCAGACAGAGGTGGCAGGCTGGCGGCCTCGAAGTCACCATCGGGGATGGTGGCGCAACCCAGACCCTCCCGGTAAATCGCCGTGCCCGCCGCAAACAAGCCGAACAGCCGTGCCGTGACGGTGTCACGCTCGGTATCGGTGGTGACCTTCATGAAGCCGAGTAGCGGATGGCCCGGCGCCTGCACGTCGACCGCCAGTACCTCGGCACCGTCGCGGTCGGCGATGAACTGGTTGGAGCAGACGATCTTTGCCGTATAGGCGGTGCCAAGCCGGATCAGCTCGGGCGGAAAGGCGGCGAGCCAGATCGCCCCGCCTGCTACAAGCAGCACGACCAGCGCGGCGAGCCACCGCAAGATCCGCAACAATGAACGCATTCGCTTCCCCGCCCTGCCGCCCCGGCGGCTTGTCTCAACCTTGCGGGAGCTTGGTCGGGACCTGCGCAAAAATCAATCAGCGACGATATGATCCACGATTGAGGCAGATTGATTCGAGGGCCCCGTGGCCCTTCCGGCGGAAGGAAGAACGATGCGGCGATTGGGGGCCCTGGTGCTGAGCATGTTTCTCGCATCGTGCACGAGCGTGTCCTACGATTTCGGCGACATTGCCCCGACCTCTCCGGTTCCTTCGGGGTCGGCCCCGGCAGCCAGCGCCGGGCGCGTTGCTGTGACGCATCCGCGCTTCGGCGACCGCAAGCCGCATGACTGGACCGGCCGCACACCGCACAGCTACGCCGTGCACGGCACCGACGTTTCGAAATACCAGGCCTCGGTCGACTGGCATCAGGCGCGCCGTGCTGGAATCTCCTTCGCCTTCATCAAGGCGACGGAAGGCGGCGACCGCGTCGATGACAAGTTCATGGAGCACTGGCGCAACGCGAAGGCAGCAGGGATTCCGCGCGCGGCCTACCACTTCTTCTACTTCTGCCGCCCAGCCCGCGAGCAGGCGCAATGGTTTATCCGCAACGTGCCGCGCGAGGCGGGCACCCTGCCCCACGTGCTCGACATGGAATGGAACCACCTGTCGCCGACCTGCAAGCTGCGTCCGCCAGCTCATGTCGTGCAGAAGGAAATGAAGATTTTTCTCGACATGATCGAGCGCCATTACGGAAAGCGGCCGATCATCTACACGTCGATCGACTTCTACCGCGACAACCGCCTGCACGAGTTCAAAGGCTACGACTGGTGGCTGCGCTCGGTCGCCGACCATCCGCACAACAAGTACGATGGCCAGCACTTCCTGTTCTGGCAATACACCGGCACCGGCGAGGTGCCCGGCATCCAGGGCGACGCCGACATCAACGTCTTCAATGGCTCGGAAACGCAGTGGCGCAAGTGGCTCGCCCAGCACATCCGCTAGGCGCCGCGTGAGCGGCTAGTCCGCCATCGTTTCAAGGCTGGCAAAGCCTTCCGGCATCCCGCCCTGGTCAAAGGGTGCTGTGAGCTCGACGAAGGTGTCGGGATAGAACCCGTTGAAGCGCGTGCGCAGCGACAGCGAATAGGCGCCTATATGGCCGATCTCGATCCAGTCACCGGTATCCACCGTCTCCGGCAGCCAGAACGGCCGCGACAGGATGTCGACGGAGTCGCAGGTCGCCCCCAGCACCCGAAACGGCACGATGTTCTTCTTGTCGCCGTTGCGGTTGCGGATTGCGGGATCGGGAATGAACCGCGCCGGCAGCGTGATCTTGCCGGTCCAGGAATCTGACAGCGACGCCCAGATTCCGTCGTTGATATAGAGACGACGCCCCTTGCGCAGCAGCACCCGCACGATCAGCGAGAAGGCACGCGCGACGATGACGCGCCCCGGCTCCGCAACCAGTGGCGTGGCGCCGAAGCCCCACTCCTCGATGTCCTCGCGCAGCCGCGCCATCAGCTCCTCGAGCGACGGCATCTTCGGCTTCTTGCGATTTGGGTCGTGGCCGTACTCGGCCGGAAAGCCGCCGCCGACATCAAGCGCCGCAAGCGGCACCTTCATGCGGTTGCGCACCCAATCGGCCGAGGCGAGCGCCCGGCGGTACGTGTCAGGGTCCTCGATCTGGCTGCCGACATGGAAGCAGAGCCCGACCTTGAAGCCGGAACGCCCAAGCCGCTCGGCAAGCTCGACGGCCGCCGCCGGCCCTGCCCCGAACTTCTTTGACAGCTCGTAGGCCGCGCTGCCTTTGGTCTGCATGCGTACGAAGACGGTGATGGTCGAGGGGTCGATATCGAGCGCGCGCACGACGCGAACCAGCTTGGCGACCTCGTCCTCGTGGTCGATGGAGATCGTGCGGATGCCGTAATCTTCGAGCGCCAGTCGGATATGCGACTGCGCCTTGACCGGGTGCATGTAGAGCATTTCGGCCTTCGGTGCGACGGCGCGCACATCCGCGATCTCTGCGGGAGAGGCCACGTCAAAGGCGGTCACGCCCGCCTCTGCCAGCGTTTGCAGCACCATCCGCTCGCCATTCGTCTTGACGGCATAGGCGGTCTTGCCGGGGAACATCGACATGAACCGCTGGCAATCGTCTTTCAGCACCTGAGGACGGAAGCAATAAACTGGATCGTCAGGCCGTAGCGCGAGGGCGGCCTCGCGCGCATTCTCAAACCGCTGCATGTACCTCTCCGGTTTTCTGAAGGCTAACAATGTGGTGCGGCACAGGGAAGTCCAGCCTCCGGCAGGATTAACCCTCCCCCAAACGGCCAGTGATGCAGAAAAACCACCACGGAAGCATTTTTTATGCACATGCTTCCGGCCGGCGTTTTTCCTGTAAAAACAAGATGGTTAACGGCAGTACGCGAAATTTTATACTAACGAACCGGTTAAATCAGAAACGGAATGCGCTTGCGCCCTCGCGTTTCAGACGTAGAATCCACCGTGTAGTCCGCAAAGGAGAATGCCAATGGGACTTGCACGACCGATCAATGCTTTGATGATCTGTGCTGCGTTCACCTTCATAGCAGCCGTGGTCTTTGGAGTGCTGGCCTGATCTGGTCCGCTCCACTTCCAGGCTGAAAGCGTCCCAGGCGCGAGACGAAACACATAGAAAAGGCCGGTCTGATCCACCGGCCTTTTTCTTATGCTTCAGGCTGCCTTGGCCTGCGTGGTTCGCCCGTGCGGCCTGATGCCGATCAGGTGGCAAATCGCGAAGGCGAGATCCGCGCGGTTCATCGTGTAGAAGTGGAACTCCTCCACCCCGCGCTCGACGAGGTCGAGCACCTGCTCAGCCGCGATTGCCGAGGCCACCAGCGCATGTGTCTGCGGGTCGCTCTCAAGCCCCGCAAATCTCTCCGCCAGCCATTCCGGCACATGCGTGCCACAGCGCGAGGCAAAGTTCGCGACCTGCTGGAAATTATGGATCGGCAGTACGCCCGGCACGATCGGAATGTAGATGCCCGCGCGGCGGACACGCTCGACGTAGCGTTCGTACAGCTCGTTGTCGAAGAAGAACTGGGTGATGGCGCGGGTTGCGCCATTGTCCACCTTGCGCTTCAGCATGTCGATGTCGGTCGCGAAATCGGCACTCTCCGGATGCTTTTCCGGATAGGCCGAAACCGAGACGTCGAAATCACCCTGCTTGCGAATGGCGGCAACGAGGTCGGCGCCGTTCTGGTAGCCATCCGGGTGCGGCTGGTAGCGTGCGCCAACGCCGGCTGCCGGATCGCCGCGCAGTGCAACGAAGCGCATCACGCCCATCGCCACGAACTCAGCAATCACCGCATCCACCTCGTCGCGCGATGCGTCGACACAGGTCATATGCGCAGCCGGCTTCAGGCTGCTTTCGCGCAGGATGCGATCGACCGCACGTGCGGTGCGCTCGCGGGTGGTGCCGCCCGCGCCATAGGTGACCGAGACATACTGCGGGTCGAGCGGCTCAAGGCGCGTGATCGTGTCCCACAGGCGCTGTTCCATCTCGTCCGTCTTGGGTGGGAAGAACTCAAAGGAGACCTTGATCCGCGCACCCATGTCGGTGCGTCGCGAAAAGAACTGGTTTGCGGCCATCAGGCGATCTCCCTGCGCGCGTCATCATCATTGGCAATCAGCAGGCGCTTGTCGCGGCCGAGCCATAGCTTCACAGTCAGTCCCTCGTCATCGGCCGGGGCAAAGGATCGGGTCGCCTCGAAATCGAGCCCCGCTTCCGTCAGCCAGTTGCCGATCTGCTGGTCGGAAAAGCCGAGGCGGGCGTGAGCATGCTCCTCGCGCAGGAACTCGAGATTGTGCGGCGCGAAGTCGACGATGATCAGGCGCCCAGCCGGGCGCAGCAGGCGCGCAGCCTCGCGGATGGCGAGCCCCGGCTCGTCGAGGAAGTGCAGGACCTGGTGCATCGTCACCAGGTCGAAGGAATCGCGGTCGACCGGCGGCGCAAATATATCGCCCTGCCGCACCTGGGCATGAGCGACTGCCGCCCGGTCAAGGTTCGCACGTGCGACCGACAGCATCTCGCGGGAAAGGTCGATGCCAATGCCGCGGCGATAGAGCGGTGCGAACAGCTCCAGCAGACGGCCGGTGCCGGTGCCAAGGTCGAGCATCGACTGGAAGGGCGTGTCGCCGACGAGCTCGATTAACGCCGCCTCGACCGCACCGTCCGGCACGTGAAGGGAACGGATCTGGTCCCAGCTCGCCGCATTGGCACGGAAGTATGCGGCGGCGCGCTCCGCACGTCGGCGCTTGACGGCTGCCAGACGCTCGAGGTCGCGCTCGACCGTCGGGTCAGCGGAGTCGATGCGACCGATGATGCCGTTGACGAAGTCGCGGGCGGACTCCTCGTCGGAAAGACGGAAGAACGCCCATGAGCCTTCTTGGTAACGCTCGACCAGCTGCGCCTCCATCAGGAGCTTCAGATGCCGGGAAACACGCGGCTGAGACTGCGCGAGGATCTCGGTGAGATCCGTCACGGTCAAATCGCCCCTGGCAAGCAGGAGCAGGATGCGAAGGCGGCTGGATTCAGCCGACGCTTTCATCGTATCAACCATGGTGGCAAGGCTGGTCGCGGTGCGTGTCAGCATGGCGCTCTCCCGTAAGACATAAAGATATCTTTATATGATGGGCGGCCGGGACACAAGGACGTTCTCGGAACAAGGAACAAGAATGGCAATCCGCGACGGCGAAACGGCTCTTCCCTTCGATCCGGCAGAGACTGCATCCGACGTCTCGATCGTCTTCATCGGCAAGATCAGGTCGCCCTGGCAAAGGCGTGAGGAGTGCCCGCGCAACATGGCGATCGCGCGCGAGCGTGGCTTGCCCGCCTCTGTCGAAATCGATCAGGCCTGGCGCGAGGGTCTGACTGGCCTCGACCGAGCGAGCCACGTCGTCATCCTCTCCTGGATGGATCAGGCGCAGCGCAACCTCATCCTGCAGAAGCCTCGCCATGTTGAGACCGCACAGGGAACATTTTCGCTGCGCTCGCCGGTGCGCCCCAATCCGGTAGGGCTGCATGTCGCGCGGCTGATTTCGCTCGATGTCGAAACCGGTGTCCTTCAGATCGATGCCATCGACGTGCTCGACGGCACGCCTGTCATTGACCTGAAGCCTTACTACGCCTCGATCGACTCCTTCCCGGACGCGGTGGTGGCGAGGGCATGAATGGCAGGCCGTCCACCAACCGCCAGCGCGCCATCGCCAAAGCGCTGACGGCGCTGCTGCCGATGGCTCCTTACGCCGACATCGAGAAGATCCGTGAGATGGCGAGCGCGCGCGACATGCGCGAACTGCCGCCATCGATTGCCGTGTGGCTCGCTACAATCACCTATGTACGCCACGAGCATTCGTCCTACGACAGCCTACTGACGGAAGGCTACGACCGCGACTCTGCCCGCTTCTTCGTGATCGACGAGATCAACGAGGTGCTGACGCGGTGGCGGGCGACGAGACTGCTGGACGCTGAGGAAGGTGAGTAAGGGGCTAGGGGCTCAAGGGACTGCGTTTGCTGATACAAAAGCCCCTATTCACCTAAGCCCCCACTCCCCTACTCATAGATCCACTGCTCGGGGATCCGCACCGAGACCTCTTCGTCAGCCTCGATCCGACCGGGCTTCTCCACCCAGGCAACGAGGCCGCGGAGGCGCTTGGCCGCGGGAGAAAACTGCAGCGAGACGCCGCGGACATCCTCAACGCCGGCGCATTCGGCGATCGAGCGTCCGGCAAAGCGGCAGAGATGGTTCTGACCGTCGACCTTGAGGGTCACCCCGCCCTTCTTGAAAAACAGCAAGGTCCCGGCCGGCAGCATCGACAAATGCGGAATGTCGGCAAGCAAGAGATTCGCGCCGATCCATTCGGGCTTAATCTCAGGGAGATTCATGCGCCCTGCAATGATCGCCAGCTCGTCGTGCGAGACGATCGAGACCTGCCGCTCGTTGCGTATTTCCGTGCCCGCCTTGTACCAGGGCTCGCGCGATCCCGAACGGCGAGTGGCGCCTTCATGGAAATCGCCGGCAATGCCGTGGAAGGTCAGTTCCAGCGCCTCGATGCGGCGGGTGACGAAATCTTCGCCCGGCGCATGGAACAGGCCGGCAACCCGGCCGCTGAGCTTTTTGACCGGACGGACTTCGATCTCACTGACATCGCGGGTGAACAGGTCGAGCATTGCGCATCCTCTTCTTGATGGTGCGCGAACCTGCCTCGCCCCCGGTGCAAGGTCCAGCGAAAAGCTTTGATGATCCTATCAGGCGGTCTGCTGTGCTACATCATCCGCAACAGTGCGCCGCCGATCGAATAGCCGGCGCCGTAGGTGCACAGCAGGCCGTAGTCGCCCGCCTGCATGTCCTTGTGATGCCAGGCCAGCGCAACAACGGCACCAGCCGCCGCCGTGTTCCCGAGTTCCTCGAGCACGGTCGGCGCAATGTCGGGACCGATCTCGCGGCCGAAGGCGAGCTTGAGGATCATCTGGTTCATGCGGGCATTGGCCTGATGCAGCCAGAAGCGGCGTACGGTTTCCGGCGTACGGCCGTGGCGCGCCAGGAAATCGACGATGAAGCGATGGCTGGCAACGGTAACGTCCTTGAAGACCTTGTTACCCTGCTGCTTGATCAGATTGCCTTCGGTGATGATGACGCTGACGTCTTCCTGCGCCGCCCGGTTGAGGTAGCTGAAGTTCGAGCGGATGTTGTTGGAGAACTGCGTCCAGTTGCTGGTGTCGATCACCTCGAACCGGCCTGGTCTCACGTCGCCTTCATCCGCCGTCTCCAGCAGCAGTGCGGTCGCAGAATCGCCGAATATGAAATGCGTCTGCCGGTCGCGGAAGTTGAGATGCGCGGTGATCAGTTCTGGGGTCACCACCAAGGCGCGCCGGTGTGCGCCAGATCGCAGCAGATTGACCGCGACGTGGATTCCGGACGCGGCTGAGGAGCAGCCGAGCGAAATGTCGAAGGCCGCGCCCTGAGCACCGATCTCATTCTGGATTTCGATGCCAATTGACGGGTAGAGGCGCTGCAGGTGCGACCCGGCGCAGATGACGAGGTCGACCTCGGCGGCATCGATCCCCGCATCCTCCAGCGCATTGCGTGCTGCTGCCGCGCCAAACTCGGCCGTCACCGAAAGCTCGTCATCGTCGCGCGCGGGAATGCGCGGCGCCATACGGTTCACGTCGAGGATGCCGTCCGGCGTATGGACGTGCCTGCGTTTGATGCCGGACGCGTGGTAGATGAACTCAGCGCTCGATTTTTGAAGCTGTTCGGCTTCGCCGCGGCTGCCGTTTTCGCGCTCTACCCATTTGTTGAAGCAGTCAACGAGCTCTTCATTGGAAATAACCGCTTCCGGTACGCTTACGCCCATACCGGAGATAATCACGCGCTTCATGAAAAATGTCCCAGGCGATTATTGCGCCAGCAGTATTCCTGCCCGCCGCGGGTCACAACGATAGGTCCGACTTTGTTTATGTCAGATTAACTCTGGTGGCAGGGCATAAAAAATGCCCCGGCAGCATTTGCAGCCGGGGCATTTGATGATCGATTACGTCTACGCGTTTTAGCGGGTCAGGCGCTTGTAGGTCGCACGGTGCGGGTTCAGCGCATCCGGGCCGAGGCGGCGTACCTTGTCGGCCTCATAGTCCTGGAAGTTGCCCTCGAACCACTCGACGTGGCTGTCACCCTCAAAGGCGAGGATGTGTGTGGCAAGGCGGTCGAGGAACATACGGTCATGCGAGATGATGACCGCGCAGCCGGCGAAGTTTTCCAGCGCGTCTTCCAGAGCAGCCAGCGTCTCTGTGTCGAGGTCGTTGGTCGGCTCGTCGAGAAGCAGGACGTTGCCACCGGTGCGCAGCATCTTGGCGAGGTGGACGCGGTTGCGCTGACCACCCGACAGGTTGCCGACCTTCTGCTGCTGGTCGCCGCCGCGGAAGTTGAAGGACGAGCAGTAGGCGCGCGTATTCGCCTCGTGCTTGCCCAGCTTCACGACTTCGGCGCCGCCGGAAATCTCTTCCCAGACGGTCTTGTTCGGATCGAGCGCATCACGGCTCTGGTCGACATAGCCGAGGCGCACGGTCTCGCCGATGCGGATCGTGCCGCGGTCCGGCTTCTCCTGACCGGTGAGCATCTTGAACAGCGTGGTCTTGCCGGCGCCGTTCGGGCCGATGACGCCGACGATGCCGCCGGGCGGCAGCTTGAAGGTCAGGTCCTCGATCAGGACGCGGTCGCCGAAGCTCTTGGTGAGACCCTCGACCTCGATGACGACGTTGCCGAGGCGCTCGCCATGCGGGATGACGATCTGGGTATCGGTCGGACGACGGTTGTCAGCGGCCTCCAGCAGCTCCTCGAACTGCTTGATACGGGCCTTCGACTTGGTCTGGCGAGCCTTCGGGCTCGAGGCAATCCACTCGCGCTCGCGGGAGATCGCGCGCTGGCGAGCATCGTCCTCGCGACCTTCCTGCTCGAGGCGCTTGGCCTTGGCTTCGAGGTACTTGGTGTAATTGCCCTCGTACGGGATGCCACGGCCGCGGTCGAGCTCGAGGATCCAGCCGGTGACGTTGTCGAGGAAGTAGCGGTCGTGGGTGATCAGCAGCACGGCGCCCTTGTAGGCGCGCAGGTGCCGCTCCAGCCACGCCGTGGTCTCGGCGTCGAGGTGGTTGGTCGGCTCGTCGAGGAGCAGAAGGTCAGGCTCGGACAGGAGCAACTTGCACAGCGCGACGCGGCGGCGCTCGCCACCCGACAGATTGGTCACGTCTGCGTCCTTGGGCGGGCAGGCCAGCGCTTCCATCGCCATCTCGACCTGCTGCTCGAGGTCCCAGAGGTTCAGCCGGTCCATCTCGTCCTGCAGGTGAGCCGATTCTTCGGCCGTCTCGTCCGAGTAGTTCATCATCAGCTCATTGTAGCGCTCGATGATGGCGGTCTTCTTGGCGACGCCCTGCATGACGTTGCCGAACACGTCGAGAGACGGATCAAGCACCGGCTCCTGCGGCAGGTAGCCGACGGTGGCGCCTTCCGCGAGCCAGGCTTCGCCGCTCCACTCCTTGTCCAGGCCAGCCATGATCCGCAGGATCGTCGACTTACCCGCGCCATTGGGGCCGAGGATGCCGATCTTGGCATCTGGGTAGAAGGAGAGGCTGACGTTATCCAGCACCTTCTTCGCCCCGTAGGACTTCGTCAGCCCCGACATGTGATAGATGAATTGGCGTGCCATGGCGCGCTAAAACTCCGTTGTTCCTGCAAGGGGAAAAATTCAGGTCGGGGGCTATGTAGGCGAAACACGGCGCAAGGGCAATGCGGGCCCGGGGAAAGGCATCAAACTCTCGCCATTGTCCTCCTGCATGCCCGAAACAATGATTACGGAAAGACGCGTGCTTTCATCCATCCGCCGGCTCGCCCTCGCTGCGACAATGTCGATCACCCTCGCCGCCTGCCAGGGCGCCTCTTCCGGCGTTGACGCGGCTGCTGATGCGCCTTCGATCGTTGGCCCACTGCAGTGCTCGGCGCCCCTGCCGTCCGGGCCACCGCCCGCTCCCGAAAAGCTGTCCGCATTCGGTACCGCAACTGCCCTCAACATGGGCAAGTCGGTCGGGCGCAGCGCCATCACGGGCGCCGGAACCTATATTGCAGGCCCTGTCGGTGGCGCAGTGGCCGGGCAGGTCGCCTCGCGTGTGCTGCCGTCGAGCTATGATATTCGCGGTCAGTGGCGCGTCACCGACGGCAGCACAAACTGCGCCTGCCAGATGACCTTTACGGCGCCTGGCAGCTGGACGGGCGCAAATCTGCCGCGTGGCGACGTCCGCTCCGCCCGATGCAACAACGCGCTGCTCGCGAGCGTCAACGACTGGCGACTTGATGAAACGCTTTCAGGCCTCGAAGCCGAGTTGCTGCTCTATGCCCGCAATGGCAACCGCATCGGCGTGCTGAAGCGCAACGGGCCGGACCACTATTCAGGCCAGCTTTCGACCGGCCAGCAGGTAACTCTCTGGCGCGAGTGAGCCTGAAAATTTGGCTGAACGTCGTGTGAACGGCGGGTTCAGCGTCGGTTCTGGTGACGGGTGCGAAAGTCACATCGTCATCAACCGACGCCAACCCGAACAGGAGACACGACAATGCACACCAAGCTCATTCTTTCTGCAGCAGTCGCCTCGATCATCGGCTTCACCTCGATCCCCGCTTCCGCCAATAGCGTCTGGCTCGAGCAGTTCGGTGTCCTGAATGAAGCCGGCGGCAGCCAGACCGGCATCAACAACGACATCGGCGTCTACCAGAACGGCCGCCGCAACGCCGCGATCGGCACCCAGAACGGCCGCCACAACACCATCGCCATCGGCCAGAACGGCCGTCGCAACACCGCTCAGGCCCATCAGAACGGCCGTCACAACCAGGCTGGCGTCGGCCAGTTCGGCAACAACCACAACGCAGTCGTCATCCAGGACGGCAACGGCAACGTCGCCGCGGGCGTCCAGGTCGGCAATGGCTGCGACGGCAACGTCTCGCAGACCGGCAGCGGCAATGTCGCCGCCTTCGTCCAGACCTGCTACTGAATTTCCCCATGGTCAGCCGGAAGCGGATGACGCTTCCGGCGATCGCAACTGATCCGTCAGGAGAACGATCATGACCGGTACCCGCAAGCAGTTTTCCATATGGGCCGCAGCCGTGGTCGTCGGCCTCGGCGTAGCCTTCACCGCCTCAGGTGCAGTCGAGGCGAGCAATGGCCCCGCCAGCTGCGAGATCGTCGCGAAAAAGTCCGGCGGCATGATCTCCATCGAGGCTGTCGCCCACGGCCTTAAGGCAGCCTCCGGCAGCTACGAACTCGTCATCTCTGGCCCCGGCACCAATGTGAACCAGGGCGGCGATTTCGAGGTCGGCGCCGGCGAGAAGGTCACGCTTGGAACCGCCATGTTCAGCGCAAACGGCCGGGGCCTCGACGTGGACCTCACCATCAGGGCCGGCGGCACGACCTCGTCCTGCTCCGAGCGCGTCGGCTCGATCTGATGCCGGCCGCAATCTCCTGAAGGCCCCGTGCGCTGCGCGGGGCTTTTGTGTGGCGCCATCTCCGGTTCGCTAGAGCAGATTCGATTTAGTCCGGGTCATATCCCGCCGCCTCGAAGTAGTGCCGGCATTCCTGCGGGGTGAAGGCGGAGAGGCAGKCGGCGACCGCTGACCAGAGATCGTCAATGGTTCTGGCGGCGGCTTTTCTAAGCAGGGCCTTCAGCTTCGAGAAAGCCATCTCGATGGGGTTGAAGTCTGGGGAGTATGGCGGGAGGAACAGGAGCCGT